>NZ_JBHUQX010000404.1:0-8624 GCF_042674225.1 Streptomyces sp. NPDC056948 | reverse complement strand
GCGTTCGGGGCGTCAGGTGCCGGAGCGACGGGGGCTGGGGCCTTCCCGTCCCCGCTCGACAGCAGCGGCAGTGCGTCCGCCGAAGTGGGCCCGGCTCCGTGCCGTACCTCACGAGGCACTGGTCGGGGCCGGCTCGCCCTCCGCGCAACGGGCAGTCGAACCGGCCGTCCTCGGGTACCAGGGCGCCCGCCCCCCGTCACCACCCGCCGCCACGGCGCGGGCCGCGTCACGTACGTGGGCACCGTGCCCGGCCGCGAGCTGGCCCGCGCGTCCATGTCGTCCACAACTGGAGCCGGCAGTCGGCCACCTCGCGACCGGCGGCTGCGGATCGCGGAACATGGGATTTCCTTGAAAGGGAGCGACAAGTACTTTCGAAGCGCTTCGATGCTCGTCAGGCATCAGGGAAACCATCGTCATGCCGCTGTCGCGCGCGGTGCTGGCCGTCATGATCCTCGCGCTGATCCCCGTCGCGGTCGCCTCCCCCTTCGTCCAGCGGCACTTCAAGAAGGGCATGCTCACCGGAGCCATCAAGGGCTGAAAAAAGCCCCTTTGGATCCCCTGTAGACGCTCTGTGCTTGCCGGTTCTGCTGCGTGGTAGCAGTCTGACGGCCCCGGATCAGTAGCCGTAGATCATCTTGTAGGCGACCTCCGGGAGGAACTGTCCGGCCGAGGAGCCGGTTCCTACGCCGCAGTTGCCGTCGGACTCGCCCGGGACCTTGATCCACAGGAGCATCTCGGCGCCTCCGCCAAGCTGGGTGGGGGCGCCGATACGGCGGCCTGAGGGGTTGCACCACTGGCCGTTGGAGCCGTTGCCGTTGCGGCTGGTGTCCACGACGAACGGCTTGGTGTAGCCGTACCGGGCGTTGAGTTCGCTCTTGACGGCGTTGCCGTACGCGGTGTTCTCGGCCGTGGTCAGGTAGTTGGAGACGTTGAGCGAGAAGCCGTGGGCCTGTCGGAGGCCGGCTTCGTGGAGGCGCCGGGCCATGGTCGCCGCGCTCGCCCAGGCCGGGTTGCCGGCGTCGAGATAGACCCAGGTGTGGGGAGCCTGGCGGTTGAACTCGGCGAGCGCGCCGGTGAGCATGGCCTCGCGTTCGTCGATCTGCGCCTGGGTCATGCAGCCGTAGTCCCCGAGGGAGTCCGGTTCGAGGACGACGACGGCCGGGCGGCCGGCGATCCCGCCCGCGAACTGGGCGATCCAGTTCGCGTAGGCGGACGGCGAGGAGGCTCCGCCCGCGGAGTGCCCACCGCAGTAGTCGCGGTGGTAGATGTTGTAGGCGACAAGGACGGGCAGCTTGTCCCGGGCGTCGGCGGCGCCCACGTACGAGCCGGTGGCGGTGCCGATGGTGCCGCTCCAGGAGCCGAACCAGCGGGCCGTCGGGGTGTTGGCGATGGAGGCGTTGATCGCGGTCGCCCGGCCGTCGCCGGGGTTGGCGGCGGCCCACCGCTTCGCGCTGGAGTCGGGGTCCGCGTAGAACCCGTTGGTCATGGTCGTCGGGTCGGCAGCGTGGGCGGACGGTGCGGCGGCGAGCGCCAGCGGCAGCGAGGAGAGCGCGGCCACCAGGGTGAGCAGTCTGCGGCGCATGACGGTACCTCGGTTTTCTGACAGGGATGCGTCCGATGGTCGGCGGTGAGGGTGGGGAGCGCTCCCATCGGAAGTGCTCCCCACAGCACGGTCGGTCAGCAGGTCGAGTTCGTCTGGGTGAGGAGGCCGAGCCGCCACGGGAGGAGGTTGTAGTCGCCGCCCGCGTTGGGGTTCATGCCCTGGTAGAGGTACTGGAGCCGGCAGGAGGGGATGGTCAGTGTCTGGTCGTAGCCGGCCCGGATCATCTCGCCGTGGCTGATGTCCCTGGTCCAGGATCCGGACGGGAAGGTGACGTTGTTCGACTTGGCGAACGGGTTGTTCTCGGCGGCGGCCAGGGGTGTCCAGGAGCCGGCGAGGCTGGTCGTCGTCCAAGAGCGGAAGTAGCGTCGGCCGTCCGATCCGATGGCCTCGACCAGGAGCAGGTACTGGTTGGAGCCCTGCACCTTGTACACGTTGCTTGCCTCGAAGAGGGCGTACTTGGAGTCCCGGGCCGCGATGACGGTGTTCGTGAAGCCGTTCGGGAACTGGCCGACGGTCGTCTGCGAGCGGTACAGGTGCCCGTTGTCGTCGGAGGAGAACAGGTAGCAGTTGGCGCTGTCGCAGATCACCCACATGTCGACCCAGTGGCCGTTGCCGATGTTCTGCCTGATGATGTCCGGCATCGACGAGTAGAAGTTGCGCGGGGCACTCCACCCGTTCGGGTTGCTGATGTCAGGGTTCGTGGAGTACGACGCGTTGCCCGTCTGGTACACGAGGTACCACAGGCGTTGCGGCGCGTTGTAGAAGACCTGCGGCGCGGCCCGGTACCCGCGTCCGATGGCACTGCGGTCCAGATAGTGGTGCGTGGCCGAGCCGGCCTGCGACCAGTCACTGAAGTTCAGGTACACCAGGTTGTATCCGGAGGAGCTCGCGGTACTGGCGAAGACGTGGTACTTGCCGTTGTACTGGACGACCGTCGGATCCTTGATCCCGGCGATGTTGTGGGTGGCGTCCGACTTCGGTGAGATCAGTGTTCCGCTGGAGCTCCAGGAGAAGCGGGAGGGCAGCGCGGCGGCGGACCGGGGCGAAGGGGCGTCGGCCCGCTTCGTCGCGACCGAGCCGCCCATCGAGGTGAGCGCTGACTGGTAGGCCGGTTTCTTGTTGCCGTTGCGGTCGAACAGCAAGGGGTTCTCCTGGCTGCGCCAGGAGTCGCTGTCGCGGATGCCCCAGACGGTGATGCCGGTGCAGCGGGCCACGTTCATACAGGCCCGGACGGTGTTCGCGTACGCGTTCGGCGGTGCCTGCGCGATGTCCAGTTCGGTGATCTGCACGTCCACGCCGAGGGCGGCGAAGTTCGACAGCGTCGTCTGGAAGTTGGCGGGCGGGCCGCCGGCGCCGAAGTGGGCCTGGAGGCCCACGCAGTCGATGGGCACGCCGCGCGCTTTGAAGTCGCGCACCAGGCGGTAGACGCCCTGGGTCTTGGCGTCGCTCCAGTTCTCGATGTTGTAGTCGTTGTAGCAGAGCTTGGCCGCCGGGTCGGCCGTCCGGGCCGTGCGGAACGCCTGCTCGAGGAAGCCGTTGCCCAGCACGTCCCGGAAGACCGAGCTGCGGAGCTGGCCGCTGCCGCCGTCGGCGAAGGCCTCGTTGACCACGTCCCAGGAGTGGATCCGGCCCTTGTAGCGGTTCATCACCGTGGTGATGTGGTTGTTCATCACGCCGCGCAGCGTGTTCGCGTCCCTGATGGAGCTGACCCAGCCGGGCAGTTGGGAGTGCCACACCAGCGTGTGGCCCCGCACGCGCTGACCGCGGCCCGCCGCGCGGTTCACGATCTGGTCGGCGGCGCCGAAGGTGAACTGTCCGCGGGACCGCTCGGTCGCGTCCCACTTCATCTCGTTCTCGGCTGTGACCTGGTTGAACTCGCGGTCCAGGATGCCGGTGTAGGTGCCGTCGCCGAGCCTTCCGGCGGCCACGGCGGTTCCGAAGTAGCGGCCGGACTGGGCCGCCTGGGCGCCCAGGGTGGAGGCCTTCACGGCGTCGGGCGCGCCGGTCGCGGTCCCGGGTGTCACCAGGACGGTCGCGGCCAGTAAGCCGAGGACCGAGGCTCGGCGACAGCCGAGCCGTTTCAGCAAGTTCATGGTTCTCCTCGTGGGGTGGGTGGGGGGTTGGGTGGTGCGGTCGGTGGGCCTCCTCAGCGCGTGGTGCGATCGGTGGGCCACTTCAGGGCGTGGACAGCTCGAACCGCGTGACGCGGACCGCGCCGCCGAGTGCCTGCGTGGCATGGTTGAAGAGGCCGAATCGGTAGCCCATGAAGAACCGCCAGTCGTTGCCCAGGGAGAAGGCGGGGCCGAGGCGGGTGAAGGTGGTGCCGTCGGTGCTGTAGGAGAAGGTGCCGGGGCGTGCCGTACCGGGGCGGATGTCCGCGCTCGCGCGCAACCAGACCCGACTGCCCGACACGGCCGCGCTCGCGACCTCGGTGCCGGTGCCGGTGGTGTTCCAACTGCCGTCCATGGTCAGCCCGTTGACCATCACGACCCGCGGCACGCCACCGTCACGCTTGACGCCGATCCAGGCGGAGGAGTCACGCAGCAGCGCGAGTCCGGCCCGGTCGCCGTCCCGCATCGCGGAGTGGTCGAGCTGGACCGTGGCGGTGGAGGTGGGGCCCTGGATGCGGTGCGTCAGGGTGTTGCGGGCCCAGTAGAGGTCGTTGGTGACGGTCGCTGTCCGCAGGGTCAGCCCGTTGCCGACCGACCACTTGGTGTTGTCCGGGTTGTGGTTCCACTCCCATCGCGGTTTCAGGGTCGGGCCGTCGAAGGTGTCGACGCCGGTCATGGGGGGCACCGGGCGAGGCGGAGGGGGCACGGCCGGGCTGGGATACGAGGTGCCCCATGCGCCGTCGACGAGTTGGACGACCGGCCAGCCGTCCGCGGTCCAGGTGACCGGCGCCAGGGCGGGCATCCGGCCACCGGGGTACGCGTCGACGAAGGCCAGGTAGTACCAGGCGCCACTCTGCGTCTGCACCAGCCCGCCCTGGTGCGGGACACCACCGCCGGGGATCGGCCCGCGCAGGTCGAGGAGGACCTGCCGCATCGTGTACGGACCGAAGGGGCCGCTCGACGACTTCAGGATGTACTGGCCGTTCGCGGGGCGGGTCAGGAAGATGTAGTACTGCCCGTTGATCTTGTAGAAGCGGGAGCCCTCAAGGGTGCCGACGCTCGACGGTGTCGTGAACACCTGCTGGGTGCGGACCTGGGTGCGGCCGTCTGGCGAGAGCTGGGCCACGCTGATGGTGGTGTTGCCGTACGCCACGTACAGGGTGTCGTCGCTGTCGACGAGCAGCCCCGCGTCGTAGTAGGGGGTGCTGATCGTCGTCAGCCTGTTCCATGACCCCTCGGCGGCGGTGGCGGTGTAGACGTACGTCCGGGCGAAGTCGATCTGGCCCAGCCAGTAGAAGGTCCTGTTGCTCGGCCGGTAGGCCAGTGACGACGCCCAGACACCCCTGACGTAGCCACGGGCACCGTTCAGGTCGTACTTGGCGCCGAAGTCGAGCACGGGCACCGAGTGACCTGCGATCTCCCAGTTCACCAGGTCGTACGACCGCAGGACGGGCGCGCCCGGCGAGTAGTGCATCGTCGAGGCCGAGGCGTAGAAGGCGTCACCGACGCGGATGACGTCGATGTCCGCGAAGTCCTGCCAGATCACCGGGTTCGTGTAGGCCGCCGCGGTCGCTGGGGCCGGCCCTTGGGCGGAAGCGGTGCCGGGGGTCGCTGTCGGAGGAAGCAGGGCACCGGCGGCCAGACCGGTGGCGGCCGTCAGTGTGCGGCGACGGGACAGGGCATGACGAGTCCATGACATGTGCATGTGGCGTTCTCCTTCTGTGGCCCAGCCGTTGATGGCGGGAGTTGTCCGGAGGTGCCCTGCTGGCTCACGCGGAGCGACTGCTCTGTATGCGAGATGTCGAACGCGGATCGGCTCGTTGAGCATTCTGGATGATAGGAGGCCGGTGAACCCCGTCAATACCTCTCGCATGAATCGTCGTCATCTACGAAACATTCGACGAGTTTGATCCCATGTCGTCGCGGGTCAGTTGTCCGGATGGTGTAAATGCACCACCTTCCACGAGCCCGCATGGCCGCATCGTGGAGGTATTGCGGTGATGAGTGTTGACATCTTCGATGGCCTCCCTAGTATCCGTGAGGCCCTGGTTTCCGAATGGTTCACGAAAGTTCGAACTGCCTGTCTCTCTTCTGTCCAGTGTCATGGACGTGACATCGATCTTCGTATCTCCCGCCCATGGCGCCCTCCGTGAAGGAGCCCTTGGTGCCCAGACGGTCAGGCCGACGACTGCTCCGCCTCCTCGCGACCATCGTGCTGACGGTCACCGCGTCCGCGACGGCTTCCACTCACTCCACCGCTTCGGCCGCGCCCGGCAGCCCGGCGCTCACTCCACCGTTGGGCTGGAACAGCTGGAACAGCTTCGGGTGCGGGGTCACGGAGGCGCAGGTTCGCCAGGCCACCGACGCGATGGTGTCCTCGGGGATGCGGGACGCCGGTTACCGGTACGTGGTGGTCGACGACTGCTGGTTCGACCCGCAACGTGACGCGGCGGGCAACCTGCGGGCCAATACGGCCAAGTTCCCGAGTGGGATGAAGGCGCTCGGGGACTACATCCACGGCAAGGGGCTGAAGTTCGGCGTCTATCAGGTGCCGGGCGAGCGCACCTGTGCGCAGACCAGCGGCGCCTATCCCGGGTCGACGGGCAGCAAGGGGCACGAGGCCCAGGACGCCGCCACGTTCGCCTCGTGGGGCGTCGACTACCTCAAGTACGACTGGTGCTCCTCCAGCGGCACCCGGGACGAGCAGGTCGCGCGGTTCACGCTGATGCGCGACGCCCTGCGCGCTACCGGGCGGCCGATCGTCTACAGCATCAACCCCAACAGCTTCCACGCCATCACCGGCGCCACGTACAACTGGGGCGAGGTGGCCGACCTGTGGCGGACGACCGAGGACCTGCTCGACATCTGGCAGAACGGCAACACCAACAGCTATCCGATGGGAGTCGGCAACGTCCTGGACGTCACCGCGCCGTTGGCGGCGCAGTCGGGCCCAGGACACTGGAACGACCCGGACATGCTGGTCGTCGGCCGTCCCGGCCTGTCCCTGACCGAGTCGCGCTCCCACTTCGCCCTGTGGGCGCTGATGGCGGCCCCGCTCATGGCCGGCAACGACATCCGCACCATGTCCGCCGACGTGAGCGCGATCCTGCGCAACCCGCGTCTGCTGGCGGTGAACCAGGATCCGCTGGGCGCGGGCGGGCGCAGGGTGCGCGACGACGGCGGCACAGAGGTGTTCGCCAAGCCCCTGTCCGACGGTTCGGTCGCGGTGGGCCTGTTCAACCGGGGAGGCGGCACGGCGACGGTCACCACCACGGCCGCGCAAGTCGGCCTGTCCGGCGGCTCGTTCGTCCTCACCGACCTGTGGACCGGCGGCACGACCAGCACGTCCGGGCAGATCTCGGCGAGCGTCCCCGCGCACGGCGTGGCCGCGTTCCGGGTGAGCGGGGGCAGCCCGCAGAGCGCCACCACCTCGCGGCTGCGCGGCAACGCGTCCGGCCGATGCCTGGACGTGGACAACGCCTCCACCGCAGCCGGGGCCACCGCACTGATCTGGGACTGCCACACCGCCGCCAACCAGCTGTGGACCACGTGGCCCGGCGGCGAGATCCGCGTCTTCGGCGACAAGTGCCTGGACGCCTACAACCAGGGCACCACCAACGGCACCCGGGTCATCACCTGGCCCTGCAACGGCCAGGACAACCAGAAGTGGACCGTCGGCACCGACGGGTCGATCCGCAACGTCCGCGCCGGGCTGTGCCTCGATACCAACGGGGCCGGCGCCGTCAACGGGACCCCGCTGGTCCTGTGGACCTGCGACGGCCAGGCCAACCAGAAGTGGACCCGCGCGTGAACAACCGCGGCTTCAGAAGGGGAGTTTCACGATGACGAGGACAAGATCCCTCTTATGGACCGCCGCGGTCGCGGTGCTGGTCGTCCTGAGCATGGGAGGCACGGCACTGGGCCACGGCCGGGGCGGGAACGCCCCACTCACGGCCTCCGGCACGGCTGCCGCATCCGCCGGCACCGCTGCCCCGAGCTCCGGTTGCGGCAAGACCCCCACCCTGACGAGCGGAACGCACACGATCCGGAGCGGCGGCAAGAACCGGAACTTCATATTGCGCATCCCGGACGGCTACGACCGCAACCGCGCCCACCGGCTGGTCTTCGGGTTCCACTGGCTGGGCGGCACCTCCACCGACGTCGCCACCGGCCGCACCGTGGAAACGGGCACCTGGGCCTACTACGGACTCCAGCGACTGGCGAACAACAGCACCATCTTCCTCGCACCCCAAGGCCTCAACAACGGCTGGGCCAACAACGGCGGGGAGGACGTCACGTTCGTCGACGACATGCTCAGGCGGATCGAGGCGGACCTGTGCGTCGACACGGCACAGCGCTTCGCTCTGGGATTCAGTTACGGCGCCGCCATGTCGTACGCCCTCGCGTGTTCCCGCGCGACGGTCTTCCGCGCGGTCGCGGCCCTGGGCGGCGGACAGCTCAGCGGATGCACCGGCGGCACCCAGCCGATCGCCTACCTCGGAGTGCACGGCCTCAGGGACAGCGTCCTCGGTATCTCCGGCGGGCGGGCCCTGCGGGACAGGTTCGTCAGGAACAACGGCTGCACCCCCCAGAACCCGCCCGAGCCGGCGCAGGGCAGCCTGACGCACCGGGTCACCACATACTCGGGATGCTCGGCCGGGCATCCCGTTGCCTGGGCCGCGTTCGACGAAGGACACATCGCCGCTCCTCAGGACGGTGCCCCCGGTGACAGCGGCTCCAGGACCTGGGTGCCGCAAGAGGTCTGGAAGTTCTTCACGCAGTTCTAGACCTCCGACCCGCCGCCGGGGACGGCGACCTGCCGAGTCACCAGCACCGTCAGCGCCTGGAACACCGGCCTGACGTCGAACGTCACCGTCGCCAACACCGGCACTGCCTGCGCTGTCACAGGG
>NZ_JBHUQX010000403.1:0-8635 GCF_042674225.1 Streptomyces sp. NPDC056948 | reverse complement strand
GCCTGGTACGGCCCGGCACCCGGGGTGCCGTGGAGCGGTCGGTCAGCGCAGGGCGCCGAGGCGGTCGAGCCGCTCGTTGACGCCGTTGCGGAGTTCGCCGAGGGTCGTGCCGGGCGGGGCCACCTTCGGTGTGGAGGACGGCGGCTGGGTCTCGTCCGCGCAGGTCGTGCCGCGCGCCGGGACCTTCAGGTCCACCAGGTAGCTCGTGACGGCGTCCGTCGCGCAGGCGCTGCGCCCGAAGGCCGTGTGACCCTCGGCCTTGAAGGTGAGCAGCCGGCCGTTGTCCAGCTCCCGGGACAGGGCCACCGCGTCCTGGTACGGGGTGTCCGGGTCGCCGGTGTTGCCGACGACGAGGATCGGTGCGGAGCCCTTGGCACGGAAGGAACCGTCGTAGCGGCTGACCTGTTCGCCCTTCCACTGGGCACAGGCGGTGGCGTGCTGGTGGTCGTAGAGCGGCGGGCCGTAGGCGAGGGCCGGGCCGAGCAGCGGCGCGGCCTTGGCGAAGGCGGTCACCTTCCGCTTCAGCAGGGCCGCATCGCGCGGGTAGGCCTTGTCGGTGCACTCGACGACGACGTTCGGGTTGAGGAAGTCGTAGCTGGCCGCGGACGGCGGCCGGAGCAGGAACGAGGTGTTGTCGCGCTGCTGGGCCTTGTGCAGGGCCTCGCCGAGCGAGGGCCAGATGACCTTGCCCTCGTTGATGTTGAACAGGATGCGGTAGACGAGGGTGTAGCCGTTGGCCTGCCCGCCGCCCGCGGTCGGTACGGGGTTGGCGTCGAGGTCGGCCTTGAGCTTCTCGAACGCGGCCCGGGGGTCGCCGTCGCCGAACCCGCACGTGGCCTGGTCGGCCTTGCACCAGTCGAGGAAGCGGCTCATCGCGCCGTCCAGGGCCAGGTACTGAGGCCGGTCGTAGGCGTACGGCTGGTTCGCGTAGTGCTCGGGGTCGTAGGCGCCGTCGAGCGCGAGGGCGCGCACCCGGTCGGGGAACATGGCGGCGTAGACGGTGCCTATGTAGGAGCCGAACGACCGTCCGTAGTAGGTCAGTTGGTTCTCGCCGAGGGCCTGGCGCAGCAGGTCGATGTCCCGGGCGACGTACTCGGTGCCGACGTACGGCAGCAGATCGCCCGCGTTGTCCTGGCAGGCCTGGTCGAACTCGGCGGCCTGGCGCACGGCGGGCTCGTAGGCGTCCGGGCCGGGGACGCCCTTGGCCGCGGTGATGGCCCGGGTGTACGTCGGGTCGTCCCAGCACTGGACCTGTGAACTGCGCCCGACGCCGCGTACGTCGTACCCGAAGACGTCGAAGGAGTCGCGCAGGGAGGCCGGCAGCTCGGCGTAGTTCCCGCGGACGAAGTCCACGCCGGAGTTGCCGGGCCCGCCGGGCTGGAGGAAGAGGGTGCCCTTCTTCTTGGCCTGGTCCGAGGCCTTCTTGCGGATGACCGCAAGGGTGATGGTCTTGCCCTGCGGATCGCGGTAGTCCAGCGGTACGTCGGCGTTCGCGCACTCGAAGCCGTCCTGGCAGTCGGACCAGGCGAGGGCCGGCACGGCCGGCTGTTTGCCGGTCTCGTCCGGCTGGGCCGCCATCACCTGGGCGGCGGTTCCGGCGACGGCGAAGGAGACGGCTGCGGCGATGGCGATCTTCAGACGCGGGAGGCGTCTGCGCGCGCGGGTGCCGGTGCCGGAGCCGGACCGGCCGGATCCGTGATCTCGTGTGGTCACTGTGTGTTCCCCTCGGGCGCGAGTGCCGTGGCGCACCCCTTGGTGCGGTCCGGTTCGTTGAAGTTTCTAGCTCACTCGGGAGGGGAAGAGGGGCGGGAGTGACCTCGCGGGCCCCCTTGTGGGTGTCTTGTTACGCGATCTCTCCAATACCCGGCGGTAGTTGCGGCGTTGTTCACCTGAGCCTGGGGCCGACAGGCTTCGCGGGCCTCACAGGCCGAAGAGCTTCGCCCCGTTGTCGTGGCACACCGCCCGCAGCCACTCCTCCCCGAGCCCCAGCCGCTCCAGCGCGTGGAGCTGGTGCACGTACGGATAGGGAATGTTGGGGAAGTCGGAGCCGAGCAGGATCCGGTCGCCGAGAGCGGCCAGCCGGGGCAGGGCACGGCGGGGGAACGGCATGAACCCCTCGCTGAAGTCGGTGAACGCCATCGTCGTGTCCAGCCGCACCTCCCCGTACCGCTCGGCGAGGTCGAAAAACTCCTCGTACTCGGGCATCCCCATGTGCGCGACGATCAGCCGCAGCCGGGGGTGGTCGGCCAGTACCCGGGCGATCGGCTCGGGCCCGGTGTGCTTGCCGGGCGCGGGCCCGGAGCCGCAGTGGATCACCACGGGGATCCCGGCCTCGGCCAGCACGCCCCACGCAGGCTGCAGCAGTTCGTCGGCCGGGTCGTACGCCCCCACCTGCACATGCGCCTTGAAGACCCGCGCACCCGCCTCGACGGCCTCCCGGACATACGCCTCGACCCCCGGCTCGGGGAAGAGGGTCGCGGTGTGCAGGCAGTCGGGCGTACGCCGCGCGAAGTCCACCGCCCAGCCGTTCAGCCAGGGGGCCATGCCGGGCTTGTGCGGATAGAGCATCGCGGTGAAGGCCCGTACGCCGAACTCCCGCAGTATCCGGGCTCGCTCGGCTTCTTCTGCCCGGTAGGTGATCGGCCACTCCATCCCACCGGTGAGCGGCCCGAGCCCGTCGAAGTACTCCCAGACCTTGCGCAGGACCCGCTCGGGCATGAAGTGCGTGTGCACGTCGACGAGGCCGGGGAGCCCGAGCCGGCCCCAGAAACGGCGGATCTCGTCGGGCTCGAGGGGCTCGTCACCGTGATCGTTCATGGTGCCCACGATCGGGGCGGGTGGGGTGGTGGGGCCAGGGCTTTGCGCGAAGGACCCGTGAGGGATCCATCACCCGGCGCTCGGTAGGCCTGCCGCACCTTGACGGCCGCCACGTCGGGCCGCAGGAACCGAGTGCGCACCACCTCGTAGGTGACCTCCCCGACCGAGCCGGCCGCGGGCAGCACGGTGCGGGTGAACTCGGCGGTCGAGTCGAAGCCGATGAGGACCTTGCCGTGGCCGGTCGTCCATAAGGCATCGGGGTGGAAGAGCGCGAGGAATCCCTCGACGTCCTTGTCCCGCTGAGTGCGCTCGACCGTGGTGACGATCTGCTGGATGGCCTTGATGTCTGCGGTTTCGGTGTTCACGCGGATCACTCTGGGACCTCGAGCGAACTTGAGGGTCAAGGGTAGGCCGCGAGTGCGCCCGGACAGGCCCTAGGCCGCCGTACTGCCCCGATCGTCACTTGCCGGCATCCGCAGGGTGTGGTCACCGAAGTCGGCAACCAGATCCAACCTGCCGCCGAGCGCCTCTACGTAGCGTGCGATGACATCAAGAGTGGCGCCCTCTCCGTGCTCGATCTGGGATACGCGAGCGACGCTCACCCCCATGCGGGCAGCCACGTCCCTCTGAGCCAACCCGTACTGCTTACGTGCCTCAGCGAGTTGATACCCCCGGGCTTCTGCCAGCAGACGGCGCGAGCCAGCTTTCACTTCGCCGGGATCCACGCCCGCCGAGTAAAGCTCCTGCTCCAGGCTCTCCCAGTCCTGCGGGGTCTTCTTGGGCATGCCTACTCCTCAGTCCTCCGTGTCGCCGGTGTAGTCGCGATAGAGCTGTTCGGCTAAGGGGATGTTGTGGCGGTACCAGCGATCCCAGTTTCCCGCCTTGTCGCCACCGAGGAGCAGCAGGGCCGAACGAGTCGGATCAAAGGCGAAGACGATTCGGATTTCGGACCGACCCGCCGAACCCGGCCTCAGCTCCTTGAGGTGATGAAGGTCCGACCCTTTCAGCCGGTCCACGAGGGGACGTCCCAGAGTGGGGCCGGCCTCACGCAGTGCTGCAACTGCCTGGGCGACCTGGGACGCAGAACCGAGATCCTCTTT
The DNA here is from genome assembly GCF_042674225.1 of Streptomyces sp. NPDC056948. NCBI lineage: Bacteria > Bacillati > Actinomycetota > Actinomycetes > Kitasatosporales > Streptomycetaceae > Streptomyces > Streptomyces sp. NPDC056948. The sequence goes on along the minus strand of NZ_JBHUQX010000403.1, from coordinate 4,718 downwards.
GGCAGCCGCATGAACCAGCCTGCGTACTCATCGGTGACTTTGATCGCCCAGCTCAAGACGACTCCCCTCGACTCCAGCATCTGAAGTTTAAGGAATCCCTTAAACGACGGCAAGCTGAGCCCGGACTCATGTGGACCATCCCGAACCTCCAGCACCCTGGGCCACACGGGCGGTCACGTTCTGGCCGTCGGGCTTCGACGATGTCGGTGGCTTCTCGGCCGCGTGGGGGTCGCTGGCAGCCGGTTCTTCGTGGAGGCGAAGCCGGTGCCGTTCGCGCGGTCGCCCCAGTCAGCCCCGGCCTATAGGCCCGGCTTCTTCTCGACACCATCGCCGTCGGCACCCGTATATAGCCCACGTCACGAAGGCGCCCCACTCCCCGGCTCCCGATACGCCGCGGCGACCCGCTCCCGGAACGGCCGCCGCCCCACCGCCTCCGCCACCTCCCTCAGCAGTTCCGCCAGCGGCATCGACAGCTCCGTGTCCAGCTCCGTCATCGCCGTCACCGTGGCCTCCCACTCCGCCTCGATCCGCGGGAGCAGGGCGTGGGCCTTCGGGGTCAGGTCGATCAGGCGGCGGCGGGCGTCCAGGGGGTCGGGGGTGTGGGTGACCAGGTCCGCGCGGGCCATCTGGGCCGCGGTCTGGCTCGCGGCCGAGTGCGTGACGCCGACCGCCGCCGCCAAGTCGCGGACGGACAGCGGGCCTTCGGCCAGGAGGGCCCGTACCACCGGGGAGAAGCGGGGCCGGTACTCGGTGAGGCCCTGTTCCTCGTAGATCTTGGACACATCACCGTCGAGCAGCTCCAGGACGTGGCGGAGCAGTGTTCCTACGGCGGCCGGATCCGGGATGGCTGTCACCTTGCTAATCTAACAGCGCTGTTAGATCTCAGCGGGGTCGAGGAGGGCACGTCCCACATGACCGAGCGCTATCCACCCATCGAGCCGTACGAGCACGGCATGCTCGACGTCGGCGACGGCGACCGCGTCCACTGGGAGACCTGCGGGAATCCCGCGGGCAAACCGGCGCTCGTCCTGCACGGCGGGCCGGGGTCCGGAGCGGGGCCGTTCTGGCGCCGGCTCTTCGACCCGGCGGCGTACCGGATCGTGCTCCTCGACCAGCGCGGGTGCGGGCGGAGCAGGCCCGACGCCGCCGATCCGCGGACCTCGCTCGCCGCCAACACCACCCACCATCTGATCGCCGACATCGAGCGGTTGCGGCGCCACCTCGGCATCGAGGCGTGGCTCGTCCTCGGCGGCTCCTGGGGTGTGACCCTCGCGCTGGCCTACGCCGAGGAGCACCCGGGACACGTGTCCGAGCTGGTCCTCTTCAGCGTCACCACCACCACGCGCCGCGAGGTGGAGTGGGTCACCCGGGACATGGGGCGGATCTTCCCCGAGGAGTGGGCCCGGTTCCGGGACACCGTCCCCGAGCGGGAGCGCGACGGCAGCCTGGTGGAGGCGTACGCCCGGATGCTCGCCGACCCCGATCCGGCCATACGGGAGCGGGCCGCGCGGGAGTGGTGCCGCTGGGAGGACGCGCATGTGTCCACCCACCCCGGGCACAAGCCCGATCCCCGTTACGACGACCCGCAGTTCCGGCTGCGCTTCGCCCGCCTCGTCACGCACTACTGGCGGCACGCGGGCTTCCTGGAGGACGGGGCCTTGCTGCGCGACGCCGGGAAGCTGGCCGGCATCCCGGGTGTGATGGTCCACGGGCGGATGGACATCAGCGGGCCCCCGGACATCGCCTGGCGGCTGGGCCGAGTGTGGCCGGACGCGGAGCTCGTGCTGATCGGCGGGGAGGGGCACGGGCTGTCCGGGGATGCCACGACGGATGCCGTGCTGGCGGCCACGGACCGGTTCCGGCCGGCCGGGAACGCGCGCGCCGTCTGACGCAGGTGTCTGTCAGCGGACCTTCGGGGTGCATTCGGCGCCGCACGTCGCCAGACTGCACCACCTCCGCCGCCCGCTCTCGTCGAGGAACAGCCAGCCGCAGTCCGGGCCGGGGCAGGCGCGGACGGTGAAGCGGCGGGCGTCGGCGAGCAGTTCGGCCGCGCTGCGCGCCACCGCGCACAGGGGCAGGCGCAGACCGGCGGAGGGGGACGGCCGCCAGCGTCCCAGGCCGTCCTCGCCCCGGGTGAACACCGAGAGCCGCGCGGCGTCCTCCACCACCCCGGCCACCGCCTTGAAGGCCCGGCCGTCCTGCGGATCGGTCAGGCAGGCGTACAGGTCCGTACGGAACCGCCGGGCCTCGTCGAGCGCGGCGACGGCCTCGGCGGGCTCGCGTAGGGCCTGTTCCCGCAGCCGGGCGACCGTCCACTCCTCGATGAGGTCCAGATGCCCGGCCCATACGGCGAGCGCGGCATAGCCCCGCAGCCAGTCCGACCCGGGCAGCGGGTCCCCGCCCCACCCGGCGTAGGTGTTGCAGAACTCCAGCGCGGGGTGTCCGCTCGTACTCCACGGCAGCCACTGGTCGTCGACCCGTACCGCGTAGACGGGCCCGGGGGGCCGGTCCAGCCGGGGGTCGCCGCGCAGCATGCGTTCACGCAGGGTGCGCAGTTCACGGTTCGGTTCGATGCCGAGTTCGGTCGCCAGCAGGGTGCGGGTGCTGTCGTACAGCCGGAGCGCTTCGGCCTGGCGGCCGGTCCGGTACAGGGCGGTCATCCGGGCGGCGACCAGCCGTTCACGCGTCGGATGCTCGTCGAGCAGCGGTGTCAGGTCCGCCGCGACCCGATCGTGCAGCCCCATGGCGAGCTGCGCCTCGGCCCGCTGTTCCACCGCGGACAGCCGCAGTTCGGCGAGCCTGCCGCCCAGCCGCGTCCGCAGCCGCTCGTCGGCCACGTCCGCGAGCAGCTCGCCCCGCCACAGCCCGAGGGCATCGTCGTAGAGGCGGATCCGCTCGGCCGGGTCCCCGGCAGCGGCCGCCTGCCCGACGAGGGCGGTGAACTCCTGTACGTCGATGAGGTGTTCGCCCTGCTCTACGGCGTAGCCGTCGTGGCGGGTCTCGACGGGCACCCCGTACGGCTTGAGCGCGGCACGCAGCCGGCCGACGTAGGTGTGGACGGTGGCGCGGGCGGAGGCGGGCGGGTCGCCGTCCCACAGCAGGTCGATGAGGCGCCCGGTCGCGACGACACGGCCCGCGTGCAGCAGCAGGACCGCCAGCAGACACCGCTCCTGACGACGGCTGCCCACCGGCACCGGCCGCCCCTCGTGACGGACGGCGAACGGACCGAGCAACTGGAAATCCATGGTTGTCCGGCAGCCTAGGGGCTGATTCGCGCGCGGGCGCAGGAAAGGCCGCCGGGGACGCCGCCTACGGTTCGACGATGTGTCGCAGATAGGCGTGCGGGTCGGCGAGATAGCGGCGCCAGTGGTCCACGACGCCGAGCTGCTGCCAGGCGACTCTCCGCAGGCCGTGATCGCCGACCTCGACGATGTCCGCGCCCGGCAGGGCGGTCAGGAGCGGGGAGTGCGTGGCGCAGATGACCTGGCCGCCCTCCTTGGCCAACCGGTCGATGTGCCCGATCAGTTCGAGGCAGGAGGAGAAGGAGAGCGCCGCCTCCGGCTCGTCGAGGACGTAGAGCCCGGCGTGCAGGAACTTCCCGCGGAACGCGGCGAGAAAGCCCTCGCCATGGCTGACCGAGTCCGGCGCGAACCCCTCCCTGTTCAGCGCGTCCAGCGCGGTCTCGGCCCGCAGGAAGAAGCCCTTGCGGGCCGACCAGCTCGTGACCATGCGGCGTCCGCGCGAGGCCGCGTCGAACTTGATCCGCTCGCCGAGCGCCGACTTGCCGCGCGGGGAGGCGTAGCGCCAGTCGTGGGAGCCGCCGTAGGAGTCCAGGCCGAAACCCTCCGCCAGCGCCTCGACCAGCGTCGACTTCCCCGAGCCGTTCTCACCGACCAGAAAGGTCACCGGTGCGGTGAAGCGCAGCCCCTCGTCGAGCAGCTGCCGGACGCAGGGCACCGACCAGGGCCAGGTGTCCTCGTCGTACGAGGAGAGATGGGCGTACGCACGTTCGACAATCACTCGACCAGTGTCGCCCAGGACGCGGAAGGCGTCGCCGTGTCCACGCCGAGGATGGTGAGGCTTTGGTCAGAGGCCGGGGACAGACTGGCGCACGCCCTTGCGGCGAGCCCTTCTTCCACCCCTCTGACCAGGGAGAACCATGCGACGAACCGCTTTCGCGACGCTCACACTTGCCGCCGCGCTCCTCGGGACGCAGCCCGCGACGGCCGCGACGGCCGCGACGGCCGCGACAGAAGGGGGCTGGGAACCGGCACCCTCCACACCATGGGACGTCGCCGCCGGCGTGCGCTGCGACTTCCCCGTGCACGGCGAGCCCGTCGTCGACGAGGTGGTGCGGCGCGTGCTGAGCACTCACCCCGACGGTTCCGAGCGCCGGGTCGCCTACAAGGGAGACCTGGTCATCCGCGTCACGAACACCGAGTCCGGCGCCGCCTACGACGCCGACGCGAGCGGCTCGGCCGTCGTCGAGTACCGACGCGACGGCTCACAACTCTGGGCCGTGCACGGCCCGGTGTTCGTCGGCATCGGGGAGGGCCAGGGCACCCTGCCGCGCGGCCTGTACATCGTCGACGGCGTCTACACGATGGACATCAGCGCCACCGGATACAAGGCCGTCCATCTCGTCCGGGGGACCACGGACGACCTGTGCGCCCGCATCGACTGACACGGAAGACCGAGGGCCAGGGCCTGTCCGGCGG
>NZ_JBHUQX010000402.1:0-8644 GCF_042674225.1 Streptomyces sp. NPDC056948 | reverse complement strand
TCCGGACCCACCGCGACCGGCCGGTCCGGGTCCGAGGACCACTCCGACCACGACCCCACGTACAGCTCCGCCGGAATGCCCGCGACCGCCAGCGCCAGGACCTCATGGGCCGCTGACACCCCCGACCCGCAGTACACGCCGACCCTCGAACCTTCGGACACCCCGAGCTCCTTGAAGCGTTCCCGAAGCTCCGGCGCGGGGAGGTAGCGCCCGTCCGCCCCCACGTTCTCGGTGGTGGGCGCCGACACCGCGCCCGGAATGTGCCCGGCGACCGGATCGATCGGCTCCACCTCGCCCCGGTACCGCTCCCCCGCCCGCGCGTCCAGGAGCACCCCGGACCGCGCCAACTCCGCGGCGGCGTCGGCGTCGAGCCGCCCCGCCGCCCCGGGCTCGGGCACGAAGTCGCCCTCCGCCGGTGACGGCACGGACTTCTCCAACGACCCCTCCCAGGCCGGCAACCCGCCGTCGAGGACCCGCACGTCCGGGTGACCCGTCCAGCGCAGCATCCACCACGCCCGGGCGGCCGCCCAGCCCTGGCCGCCGTCGTAGACGACCACCGGTGTCCCGGACGACACGCCCGCCCGGCGCATCGCGGCGCCGAAGTGCGCGAGGTCGGGCAGTGGATGCCGGCCGCCCTCGCCCGGCGCGGAGGCCAACTCCCTGTCCAGGTCGACGTAGACGGCGCCGGGCAGGTGCCCCCTCTCGTAGTCGGCCCGGCCGTCGTACGGCGGCTCACCCGCTGCCCTGGCCGCGGTGAGCTGCCAGCGGACATCGAGCAGGACCGGCGGGTTGGAACCCGTCAGATCGGTCGCGAGGTCGGATGCGGAGATGATGGCGTTCATGGCCCCATCCTCGCGCACGGGGGTGGCCGAGCCGTCCGTGTCCGGCTACTCTGCTCGGCCGGACCGGGACGATCACGTGGTGTACGGGGACGAGCACATGCTGTACAGCTGAACGACACGTGCCGATAAGCGCGCCGCCAGGGGCAGCGCCCCGCACATCGGGCATTCTCCCGGACACGGGTCGCCCCGCCGGGCGGACCCCACGAGGGCTGCGGAGAGCACGGCCACCGCGAGGCCGAGAAGAGAGTGACAATGACCGACGCACGGGAGTCCGCCGGCCCGAACGGCGAAGCGCCCGCCCGGCACACGCCCGGCACGCCCTGCTGGGTGAGCCTGATGGTGCACGGGCTGGCCGCGACCGAGGAGTTCTACGGGGCGCTGTTCGGCTGGGAGTTCCGGCCCGGCCCCCAGCAACTCGGCCCGTATGTACGCGCGCTGCTCGACGGGCGCGAGGTCGCGGGCCTCGGCCGGCTCCCGACCGACCGTCAGCTTCCCATCGCCTGGACCCCCTACTTCGCCTCCCAGAACGCGGACTTGACGGCCGAGAGGGTGCGCAGCAGCGGCGGCACGATCGGCGTCGGCCCGCTCGACGCCTCCGACGCCGGCCGCCTCGCGATCGGCTCCGACCCCTCGGGAGCGGTCTTCGGCATCTGGCAGGCCGCCGCACACCTCGGCACGGCCGTCTCGGGCGTCCCCGGGACACCCGCCTGGAACGAGCTGCTGACCTTCGAGTCGGCGAGCGTCGCCAAGTTCTACCAGACGGTGTTCGGTTACCAGGAGGAGCCGGTGGTCTCGGCCGGCTTCGACTACGTGACCCTGCTGCGCGGCGGCGAGCCCGTCGCCGGCATCCACGGCCTGGGGCAGGCACTGCCCCGCGACCAGGGGCCGCACTGGGTGACGTACTTCCAGGTCGCCGACCTCGACGACACACTGGACCATCTCGTCCACCTGGGCGGGCACGTCCTCAGGCCGGCCCACGACACCGCACACGGCCGGGTGGCGAACGTGGCGGATCCGGAAGGGGCGCGATTCGCTCTGCTGCAGCGGCAGCGCTGACCTGCTGCCGGGCGGGCGGTCAGCCTCAGGCGGTCAGGCGGACGACATCGGCAGCACGTCCGGTGACAGGGCCGCCGCGTGGGACGTCGCCGCGGTCATCCGGCGGCGGTGGTGGCGACGGCACAGGACCTCGTACCCGACCTCGTCGGCGGAGTGGGTGACGTCGCCGACGACCACCTGGGCGCCCTCGACGACCATGGCGCCGCCTATGGTGCGGGCGTTGTGCGTAGCGCGGGCGCCGCACCAGCACAGCGCCTCGACCTGGAGCACCTCGACCCGGTCGGCCAGTTCGACCAGCCGCTGGGAGCCGGGGAACAGCTTGGAGCGGAAGTCCGTCGTGATGCCGAAGGCGTAGACGTCCAGGCCCAGGTCGTCGACCACGCGCGCGAGTTGGTCTATCTGCTCCGGCGCGAGGAACTGCGCCTCGTCGGCGATCACGTAGTCCGCGCGGCCGCCCTGCGAGAGGTGGTCGACGAGGTAGGAGTAGAGGTCCTGCCCGTCCCCGACCTCCACCGCGTCCGTGACGAGGCCGAGGCGCGAGGACAACTTGCCCTCACCGGCGCGGTCGTCGCGCGAGAAGATCATGCCCGCCAGGCCGCGCGCCGAGCGGTTGTGCTCGATCTGGAGAGCCAGCGTCGACTTCCCGCAGTCCATCGTTCCGGAGAAGAACACCAGCTCGGGCATGGGAAAGTGAGCACCTTTCGGTGAAGCGAGGATGGGCGGGACTCGCGGACGGACGTCAGGAGCGTACTTCGAGCAGGGGGACCAGCTGCTCGGCAGGGGTCATCGAACCGTGGTTGCCGACCATCGCCGACTCGTTGGGCTCCCGTTCGGAAGCGATGATCAGGACATCGTCCCGCGCGGCGGCGACCACGTCGCCGATACGGCCGTACACCCGGTCGTCGATCTGCGGGCCGAACCAGCCCGCCGCGATGGCCTCGTCGCGTGAGGCGATCCAGAACTGCTCGCCGAGCACCTCGCGCCAGCAGGTCAGGACGTCGTTCGCGGCGCCGGGCACCGCGTAGACGTGCCGGGCGCGGCCCTCGCCGCCGAGCAGGGCGACTCCGGCGCTCAGCTCCCAGTCCTCGTCGAAGTCGATGCGGTGATCCTCGTCGAAGGGCACGTCGATCATGCCGTGGTCGGCGGTGACGTAGAGGGCGCTGCGGGGCGGCAGTTGCTCGGCGAGACGCTGGACCAGGCGGTCGGCGTACATGAGCTGGCCGCGCCAGGCGTCGGAGTCGACGCCGAAGCGGTGGCCGGCGCCGTCGACCTCGGCGAAGTACGTGTACACCAGGGAGCGGTCGCCCGCGGCCAGTTGCTCGGCCGCCAGATCGACGCGGTCCTCGCCGGGCAGCCGCCCGAGGAACCTTCCGCCGCTGAGCGCGACCTTGGTCAGCGGGGTGTTCTCGAAGGTCGGGGACGACACCTGCGCGGCGTGCACGCCCGCCTTGTGCGCGAGCTGGAACACCGTCGGGTACGGCTGCCAGGGGCCGGGCGGGGCCCACGGCTGCCAGCGGAGCTGGTTCATCAGCTCGCCGGTGTCCGGGTTGCGCACGGTGTAGCCGGGCAGGCCGTGCGCGCCGGGCGGCAGGCCGGTGCCGACGGAGGCGAGGGAGGTCGCGGTGGTCGCCGGGTAGCCGGCGGTGAGCGGGCGCCCGGTGCCGCCGCGCGAGGTCGCGAGCAGGGACGTCATGAACGGGGCGTCCTCGGGGTGCGCCCTGAGCTGCTCCCAGCCGAGGCCGTCGAGCAGGAACACGCAGTTCCGGTCGGCGGGGGTCAGCTCGGAGATCGCGGCGCTCATCCCCGGCACGCCGAGGCCGGCGGCCAGGGTGGGCAGCAGGTCGGCGAGCGAGCCGCTGCCGTACTCGGGGACCGGTGCGGAGGCGACGGCGAGCGGTTCGGGGTGGTGGTCCCAGGCCGTTTCGGTCTGTGCCATCAGCGGGTGGCGTCCGCGGTCGCCTCGGAGAGGGCCTGCGCGAAGGCGAGTGCCTGGCGCACGGTCTCCGGTCCGTCCCCGGCCTCGCTGACGCGCAGGCTGAGGTCGTCCGCCGTCGAATTGCCGGTGTAGCCGTGGTCCGCCTCGCAGTTGGGGTCGCCGCAGGCGGCCGGCTCCAGGTCGATACGGGAGACGGCGCCCCAGCCGATCGTGAGGACGACCTCGCGGGGCAGGGTGCCCGGCTTGTACGACTCCGGGTTGGCGACGACCCGGCTGACCACGATCGACGAGATGCGGCCGATCTTCACGGACTCCGTCGACGTCGTGGCGTACGGCGTCGGGGAGGTGCTGTCGGCGGCCTGCTCGTCGGTGTGGCTGACGATGAAGCGGTTGTCCGTGAGGACGAGCACCGTCACGTGCCGCCGTACCTCGTTCTGGTCGAACGTCGTTTCCTGGTGGACCAGGTACGACCGCATGGGCTCGCCGCCCACGGCGGCCTCCACCGCCTCGGCCACGAGGGCCGGGTAGTAGCCGCTGCGCTCGATCGCCGCCCGCAGCCCCTGGGTCGTCGTACTGGTCTTGGCCATGACGCCCATCCTACGGGGGCCCACTGACTGCGAGGCACAGCTCGCCCCCTGTCAGTACGCGGGGAGGGTCCGGGGGCCGAGGTCGTCGCGGGCGGGCGGGGTCGCCAGGCGGACGGAGGCGCCCAGGACGCTCAGGCCGTGCGAGGCGACGACGACGGGCTCCAGGGTGACCGCGACGACCTCGGGGTGGTCGTCCACCAGCCGGGACACGCGCAGCAGCAGCTCCTCCAGGGCGCGGGTGTCGGCCGGTGCGGAGCCGCGCCAGCCGAACAGCAGGGGTGCGGTGCGGATCGACCGCACCAGCGAGCCCGCCTCCCGGTCCGTGACCGGGATCAGCCGGTGTGCCGTGTCGCCGAGGAGCTGTGAGGCGGCGCCGGCGAGCCCGAAGGAGAGCACGGCTCCGGCCGCGGGATCGATCACGGCCCGTACGACGACGTCCACGCCGCGCGGCGCCATTCGCTGCACCACGGGCCGCAGCTCGTCCGGCGCGCCGAACAGCTCGGTCAACTCGGTGTACGAGCGCCGCAGTTGGTCCTCGTCCGCGAGGTCGAGGCGGACGCCGCCCAGGTCGGCGCGGTGGCGCAGGTGCGGGGCGGTGGCCTTGAGGGCCACGGGGTAGCCGAGGGTGCGGGCGGCCTCGGCGGCGGCGTCGGGGGTCGGGGCGGGCAGGGCGCGGTGAACGTGGATGCCGTAGTGGCCGAGGAGGTCGCAGGTCTCTTCCGTGCCGAGCGTGAGTCCCTGCCCGCGCGCGAGCAGCCCGTCGATCAACGTGGCGGCGCCCCTCTGGTCGATGTCCTCGTACTCGGGCACCTTGCCGGGGTCGGCGGCGTCGCGCCGCCACTGTGCGTAGGTGACGGCCTGGGCGAGGGCGCGGACGGCGCGCTCGGCTGCGGGGTAGGCGGGGATGAGGTGGGCGCCTTCGGGGGCCTCGACAGCGGGGGGTCGCTCTTCGGTGAGCGACGGACGAGGGGCGGTTTGCGGGTGGATGCCTGACTCTGCCTGGGGTGCCGTGCTCGCCGCCGCCGACAGGGCCTCGGCCAGGCCGCCCAGCTCCACGTGCACGACCAGGACGGGCTTGGCCGGGGCGGCGGCCGATGCCGACCTCAGGGCCTCGGCGAGGGCCGCGTCCGCGACCGAGACCTCCCCCACCGCCGGTATGGCCGTGACGACGACCGCGTCGCACCGGTCGTCGGCCAGTGCGCGCGAGAGGGCGGCGTGGAAGTCCGCCGCGGAAGCCGCCGTGGTCAGGTCCTGCGGGGGGTGCGGCCGGAGGCCCTCGGCGAGGCACGCGTCGTACGTGAGCAGGCCGAGCGACTCGGAGTTGCCGAGGATCGCCACCCGGGGGCCGGCCGGCAGGGGCTGGCGGGCGAGGAGCAGGCCCGCGTCCACCAGGTCGGTGATGGTGTCGACGCGGATGACGCCGGCCTGCCGCAGCAGGGCCGAGACGGTCTCGTGCGGCAGCCGGGTCGCCCGGACGGCATGCCCCTGGGGAGCGGCTCCGTGCCGCGCGCCCTGAACCACGACCAGGGGTTTCGCCGCGGCCGTCCGGCGGGCGAGGCGGGTGAACTTGCGGGGGTTGCCGATGGACTCCAGGTACATGAGGACGACGTCGGTGTCGGGGTCCTCGTACCAGTACTGGAGTACGTCGTTGCCGGAGACGTCGGCCCGGTTGCCGGAGGAGACGAAGGTGGAGACACCGGTCACGCCCGTGACGCCGCCGCCACGGCGGTGCAGCCGGGACAGCAGGGCGATGCCGATGGCGCCGGACTGGGCGAACAGGCCGATCCGGCCCGGGCGGGGCGTCTCGGGGGCGAGGGAGGCGTTGAGCCGTACCCGCGGGGAGGTGTTGATGATGCCGAAGGCGTTCGGCCCGATGATCCGCATGCCGTACGTGCGCGCGTGCCGCACGAGTGCGCGCTGGTTCTCGCGTCCCTCGAGGCCGCTCTCGGCGTAACCGGCGGAGACCACGACGAGCCCCTGCACGCCGTGCTCGCCGCACTCGGTGACGACCTCGGGGACGTACTCGGCCGGTACGGCGACGACCGCCACGTCGACCGGGCCGTCGATGTCGCGCACCGAGCGGTGGGCGGGCACCCCGTCGAGCTCCTTCTGCCCCTCGGGGAGGGCCTTGTTCACGGCGTAGAGACGGCCGGTGAACCCGGCGTCGCGGATGTTGCCGAGGACGCTGCGGCCCACACCGCCCGGTGTGCGCCCGGCGCCGATGACGGCGACCGAGCCGGGCGCGAGCAGCCGCTGCACGGACCGGGCCTCGGCGCGGTGCTCGCGCGCGTACTGCACGGCGAGGGAGCGGTCGGTGGGTTCGAGGTCGAACTCCAGACGGACCACGCCGTCCTCGAAGCTGCGCTTCTGGGTGTACCCGGCGTCCGTGAACACCTTGATCATCTTGTTGTTGGCCGGCAGCACCTCGGCGGCGAAGCGGCGGATGCCGCGCTCCCGGGCGACGGCGCCGATGTGCTCCAGCAGGGCGGAGGCGACGCCGCGTCCCTGGTGGGCGTCCTGGACCAGGAAGGCGACCTCGGCCTCGTCGGCCGGTGCCGACGCGGGCGTTCCGTCCGCGCCGATCCGGTCGTAGCGTACGGTGGCGATGAACTCGCCGCCGACCGTGGCCGCGAGTCCCACCCGGTCCACAAAGTCGTGGTGCGTGAAGCGGTGGACGTCCTTGGCGGACAGGCGAGGGTACGGCGCGAAGAAGCGGTAGTACTTCGACTCGTCGGAGACCTGCTCGTAGAAGCTGACCAGGCGATCGGCGTCATCAACGGTGATGGGCCGGATGCGCGCGGTACCACCGTCGCGCAGCACCACGTCGGCTTCCCAGTGGGCGGGATACTCGTGCCGGTCCGGCGAGGTCTGCATGGGCCCCAGAGTACGGCTAGCGTCCGACAGCGGGCGCGAGGCAGTCTGTGGAGGGCGTCGGTCGGATCGAGGCCGCGATCCGACGGCACCCGGAGCGGGACATCAGGACCGCTCCGCAGCTTCACGATATGGGAAACTGGTCTAGACAACCCTGAAACCGAAGGGCAGCAACACATGGCTGAGCGCCGCGTCAACGTCGGCTGGGCCGAGGGCCTCCACGCCCGCCCCGCTTCCATCTTCGTCCGAGCCGCCACGGCCGCAGGCGTCCCGGTGACGATCGCCAAGGCAGACGGCAAGCCCGTCAACGCGGCCTCCATGCTGGCCGTCCTCGGCCTGGGCGCCCAGGGCGGCGAGGAGATCGTCCTCGCCTCCGACGCCGAGGACGCGGACGTCGCCCTGGACCGGCTGGCCAAGCTGGTCTCCGAGGGCCTCGAGGAGCTGCCCGAGACCGTCTGAGTATTTCCCCGCGCCTGACCCGGCGCACCTTGAAGAGCTCGTCCGAATTCATCGGGCGAGCTCTTCGCCTTTCCAGTGCATTTCCTGTCGGCGGGCAGCAGAAATAATCCCCCGCGAATTACCCACTCTTTGTATACGGCTCCCGTGTTAATGCCGCAGGCTTGCCGTGTTTACGGCATGTTGCGAGTTCCTCACACGCTCGGCGCGCTCCCCTGCGGATGCGAAACGCAGCCGGTGCGCGGCCGTCGCGCGCTCGGTGTGCAGCGCCGTGACCGCCCGCGCGCGCTCACTGTCCCCGCGCGCCACCGCGTCCACGATCGCGCCGTGCTCGGCCCAGGACTCCACGGGTCCGGCCGGCGCCTCTACGGCGTACATCCAGGCGATCTTGTGCCGGAGCTGGGTGAGCATCGAGGTCAGCGCGGGGCTGCCGGAGGCCTGGGCGAGCGTCTCGTGGAACCAGCCGCCCAGAGAGCGCAGGTCGTCGCTGTTGCCCCGGCGGGCGCGCTCCTGGCCGAGCCTGACCAGGCCGCGCAGGACCTTCAGATGGGCCTCGGTGCGGCGCTGGGCGGCGCGGGCGGCGCCCAGCGGCTCCAGCAGCATGCGCATCTCCAGCAGATCGGCGGCCTCCTGCTCGGTGGGTTCGGCGACGCACGCGCCCGCGTGCCGCCGGGTGACCACGAAGCCCTCGGCCTCCAGGGTGCGCAGGGCCTCCCGGACGGGGACGCGCGAGACGCCGTAGCGGCGCGCGAGAAGTTCCTCGGTGAGCCGGCTGCCGCGCTCGTAGACACCCGCGACGATGTCGTCCCGGATGGCCGTGCACACCGAGTGCGCGGGAATACGCATGACCGACCTCCCCTTAATCCCCGTGAAACGTCGACTGGCGACGTGTGTTC
>NZ_JBHUQX010000401.1:0-8647 GCF_042674225.1 Streptomyces sp. NPDC056948 | reverse complement strand
GCTCCGGGCGGCGCGCGGGGCGGTGCCGCTCGCCGCCCTCCTCGACCGGGATGCGCAGGGCGGCACGCACGGCGGCGCGGGCCTCCGTGCCGCTGCGGGTGCGCTCCGCTTTGCGCGGCACGGGCAGTCCGCAGCCGGCCCGTACCAGGTCGCCGAGGGTGAGGCCGTAGCGGGAGCGGAACGTCTCGCCGGGGCTCTGGCCGTGGTCGGAGAGCACGACGATCCGGTACGGGCGCGGGGCGTGCTCGGCGACGTTCTCGATCAGGGCGAGCGACCGGTCGAGGCTTTCGAGGACCTTCTGCGCGTCGCGGCTCACCGGGCCGGAGTGGTGGGCGACCTCGTCGTAGGCCACCAGGTCGGCGTAGACGGCGCTGCGGCCGACGAGCATGTCGCCCGTCACCGAGGCGACGACGACGTCCCGCTCGACGATCGTCGCGAAGGCCCGGACGAACGGGTAGAGGCCCGCGCGGGAGACCCTCGGGCGCTGCTTTCGGAGGCGGGCCCGGGTGGACTGGCCGATCTCCCGGCCTACGTCGGCGACGAAGGACAGGGCGGTGCGCACGGCGTTGGCCGGATCCGAGAAATAGGCGAAGTAGCCCGCCCGGGAGCGGTTCTCGCGACTGCGGCGGCGGGTGGCGATGGACAGCACCAGGGCCTGCTGTTCGGCGCCGCCGCTGAACAGGTTGCCGCGGCTGGCGCCGTCGACGGTGAGCAGACCACCGTGTCCGGCGTATCCGACGGCGCGGCGCTGGAGTTCGGCGGCGCTGGTCGGGCGGTTGCAGACGACCACCTCGCGGGTGTCCTTCTCGTACCAGCGGAACGCGGGGACGTCGTGGTTGCTGCCGTGCAGGATGCCGAGCTGGCTGGCGCCGGTCTGGCTGGACCAGTCGGTGCGCCAGGGGGTGAGGCGGTGGGTGGAGCGGCCGCCGTCGCCGAAGTCGAGCCAGCGGGCGACGGTGGGCATCAGGCCCTTGCCGACCGCGTCCAGCAGGACATCGTGGCCGACGCCGTCGAGCTGGACGAACACCGTGCCGGGGCTGGACGGGCTGGGCGGCCCGGCCCGGCGGCGGCGGCGGTCGGAGAGGCGGTACAGCCTGCGGCGGTAGGCGTCGTCGTCGCGCACGGCCAGGGCGGCACCGGTGGCGGACGCCACAGCGGACATCACGGCGGCGACCACGACGGCGGTCTCCGGGGCGGCGGCGCCGCGCTCGGCGGGGTTGAGACGCAGGGCGAGCAGCAGCAGCGCGCCGTTCAGGAAGAACACCAGCAGCCCGAGCACCAGCGCAGGTACGAGGAGCAGGAGCCGGACGAGCAGCGGCCAGACCACGGCCGACAGCAGGCCGAAGGCGCCGGCGCCGAAGGCGGCCGTGACGGCGATGTCGGTGGCGCTGTCGCCGTCCGCCGACCGGAGCCGGAAGTCCGGCAGGATCCCGGCGAGCAGGAGCAGGGTGACGGTGGAGACCGCCCACACGGCGACGCTCCGCCCCACCTGACTGGCGACCCGCCGCCACCGCACGCCCCGCACGCCCAGCCACCTCACGTCCCGGCCCGCCGCCGCAGGCCCTCATCCACCCTGTCACAACGCCCGGGGAGCGCCTTTCGTCCCTCGCACCGCCGAGCACTGCCGAGCAGGGCGGGGCAGGGCCGAGGGCACGCCGTTCGCTGTCGTCGCGTCAGCGTCCGTCGTAGCCGGCCGTCGGCATCGACAGCCGGCGGTGCACGCACGCCTTCATCGCCGCGTCGTACGCCGGCTCCGCGTGCCCCACCGTCTCGACGCGCACCCCGCGCTTGGCGCACTCCGCGGTGAACTCCTCGACGGACGCGAGCGCGCTCTCGAGTACCCGCCGGCTGGGCGCCACGAACAGGTCGAGGCCGGGCCGGACGCCGTCCCAGAGGGCACCGTGGTCGGGACGCAGCCCCCGGACCAGTAACTCCCGGCTGACCACATAGCCCCGCTCGGCGGCCCAGCGGGCGCACATCGCGTGCTGGCTGCGGGAGTCGACCAGGAACGGATCGTCGTCCAGCTCCTCCAGCGGCGTCAGACTCGCGATCGCCGTGACCCGGACCGGCACCATGGCGTCCCCCCTCACCTCCGGTTTCGCCGCCGACCCTACTCCTGCCCGTAGGCTTCGGGGAGTCGCGCGAAGGAGGCAAAGAAGTGCCGGTGGAGATCACCTGGTGGGGTCACGCCACTTGCACGGTCGAGGACTCGAACGTACGCGTGCTCACCGATCCCCTGTTCGCACGCCGGCTCGCACACCTGCGGCGCCGGCGCGGAGACCTGCCGCCGCCCGGCGCCCTGGACGCGGACGTGGCACTGGTCTCGCATCTGCACGCCGACCATCTGCACGTGCCTTCGCTGATGCGGCTCGCTCCGGGCACGCGCCTGCTCGTGCCCCGGGGCGCGCGCCGAGCGGTGCCCGGACTGCGCCGGCTCGCGCACCTGCGGGTGAGCGAGGTGGCGCCCGGGGACGAGACCCCGGTCGGCGACGTCGTCGTACGCGCCGTGCCCGCGCGGCACGACGGGCGGCGGCTGCCGCTCGGACCGCACCGCGCCCCCGCGCTCGGCTACGTCATAGCCGGCGAGGCCCGGACGTACTTCGCCGGGGACACCGGACTGTTCGACACGATGGCCGAGGAGGTCGGGCCGGTCGAGGTGGCGCTGCTGCCGGTCGGCGGCTGGGGGCCGTACCTGGGCGAGGGACATCTGGACGCGGGGCGGGCGGCGGAGGCGCTGGCACAACTGGCGCCGTGCAGTGCGGTGCCGGTGCACTACGGCACGTACTGGCCGATCGGGATGGACGCCGTGCGCCCCCACGAGTTCCACGCGCCGGGCGACGAATTCGTACGGCTGGCGGCCAGGCGCGCACCCGACGTGGCGGTGCACCGGCTCGGGCACGGGGAGAGCGTGCGGCTGAAGGTCGCCCGGTGACCTGGACCGCGCCCGTGGCGCAGGCGGGTCTGCCCCTGCTGGCGGCATCGGCCGTCACCCCGGCGTCCATCGTGCCGACGTCCACACAGCAGGCGGTCGGCTATCCGACGCTCTTCCTGCTGGTGCTGGTCGGGGCGCTGGTGCCGGTGATTCCGACGGGGGCGCTGGTGAGTTCGGCGGCCGTGGTCGCCTTTCACCAGACGTCGCCGTTCTCGCTGGCGATGGTGTTCCTGACGGCGTCGCTGGCGGCGTTCCTCGGGGACGCGACGCTGTACTGGCTGGGGCGGCGCGGGCTGAAGTCGAAGAACGGCTCGCGCTGGCTGGAGGCGATCCGGGCGCGGGCGCCGGAGGACCGGCTCGCTCAGGCGCAGGAGAAACTCGCCTCGCACGGTGTCGCGGTGCTGGTGTTGTCCCGGCTGGTGCCGGCGGGGCGTATCCCGGTGATGCTGGCCTGTCTTCTGGCGGAGTGGCCGTTGCGGCGATTCTCCCGGGGGAACCTGCCGGCGTGTCTGGCGTGGGCCGTGACCTATCAGTTGATCGGGATTCTCGGGGGATCGCTGTTCGATCAGCCGTGGGAGGGCGTGGTGGCGGCGATCGCGCTGACCTTGGTGATCAGCGCGGTGCCGAGTCTGGTGCGGCGGGTGCGCAGCTCCCCGCGCGCCTGAGGTCAGTCCCCGAGCAGCACCCTCGAGGCGCCCACCGGCATGTCCCAGAGGTTGTCGCGTGCCAGCCCCGCCTTCTCCCAGGCCGCTCGTACGCGCAGGAGCGGCTCCAGGACCGGCTCCGCCGACAGGACGAAGGCCGCCCAGTGCATGGGGGCCATCCGCCGGGCGCCCAGGTCCTGGGTGGCCCGGACCGCCTCCTCCGGGTTGCAGTGGACGTCGCTGAGCCACCAGCGCGGGTCGTAGGCGCCGATGGGGAGGAGCGCGAGGTCGATGCCGGGGTAGCGCCGGCCGATGCGGGAGAACCAGTGGCCGTAGCCGGTGTCACCGGCGAAGTAGACGCGCTGTCCGTCCCGGTCGGTGAGCACCCAGCCGCCCCACAGGCTGTGGCAGGTGTCGGTGAGAGTGCGCTTGGACCAGTGGTGGGACGGGACGAAGTCGAAGCGGACGCCGTCCAGTTCGGCTGCTTCCCACCAGTCGAGTTCCGTGACGCGGGTGAAGCGGCGGCGGTGGAACCAGCGGGCGAGCCCCGCCGGGGCGAACACGGGGGTGTCGCGCGGGAGCAGGCGCAGGGTGGGGGCGTCCAGGTGGTCGTAGTGGTTGTGGCTGATGACGACGGCGTCGACGCGCGGCAGCTCTTCCCAGGGGACGCCCACGGGGGTGATGCGGGCGGGGGTGCCGAGGATCCGGCGGGACCAGACCGGGTCGGTGAGGACCGTGAGGCCGCCGACGCGCAGCACCCAACTGGCGTGCCCCGCCCAGGTGACGGCGATGGTGCGGGCGTCGACGCGGGGCAGCGGGCCGGGGGCGTAGGGGAGCCGGGGGATGTCGGCGAGGCCTTGGGGGCTCGGTCTCACGGAGCCTTCGCGGGCGAAGCGGGCGATGGCCTTGAGGCCGGGGAGCGGGGCGGTCAGCCGGTCGTGGAAGGTGCGCGGCCACACTCTCCGCTCGGCCAGCGGCCGGGGTTCGGCCAGGGGCGGGTACGGGGGCGCGAGCGGGGACGGGGGCGCGAGAGCGGACGGGAGTGCCGGGTCGCCGGCTTCCTGGGTGGTCGTGCCCGTGGTCGACTCGGACTGCTGCGTCATCGAGGAGGCTCCCATCGCTGAGCTTCGTCGCGGAGATCGTCGAAGACCGACTTCAGCCGGATCAACGCGCCTCGCACGTGCGGCAGTTCCAACGGCGCGGGTGAGGTGAGGCATTCCGCGCGTTCCGGGTCGGAGGCGGGCAGCAGTGCGCCGGTCGACAGCCGCACGCGCGGGGCTTCGAGGTCGTCGCCGAAGCGGTGGCCGCCCGGCGCGGGCATGCCGAGGCGGACGGAGAGGAAGTCCTCCAGTTCCTGTGCGTCGCCCACGCCGTGGGCGGTCAGCGCGGGGCGCAGCGGGGCGAGATCCACGTACACGTGCCGGCCGGCCTGCGGGGGCCGGGAGAGGGCACCGGCGGCGACGACGGCGGAGTGCGCCGCGGCGGCCAGGCGCGCGTGCAGGCCTACGGTGGCGGCCACGCGCGCGGTGACAGGTTCCGGTTCGGCCAGGGCGTACCCGGCTGCCGTGGCGACCGGGGCGGCGACGCGGGCGTCGAGCGCGGTGAGGACGTCGAGCACGCGCGCGTGGAGGCCGTCGCCGTCCTCGCCGGCCGGGAAGCGGGCCACGGCGGCGGGCCAGCCGGGCGGGAGCAGGGAACCGGCCAGGTCGGTGACGACGGTGACCCGGTCGGGCAGCATCTCGGCAGGGCTGAGCAGCACCGTGCCGTGCGGGTCGTGCAGGGTGTCGCGCCAGGTCTCGTCGCTGACCAGGTGCAGGCCCTCCCCCTGGGCGGCCTCGAGGGTCTCGTGCAGCAGTTCGGGAGGGGCGACGGTAGCGGTGGGGTCGTCGGCGACGGACAGCACCAGCAGGCGCGGGTCGCCGCCCTCGGCACGGACCCGGCGCACGGTCTCCAGCAGGGCGTACGGATCGGGGACGCCGCCGCTCTCCGGCGGGGTCGGCACATGGAAGGCGGGCCGCCCCAGCAGGCGTGCGTACGGCGCCCACCAGGCGGCACAGGGCCTCGGCACCAGGACGTCACCGCCGAGGGCGGCGGTCAGCGCGAGCAACAGGGAGGGCGCACCGGGGCCGGCGGCCGCGCGGTCGGGGGCGCAGTGCAGTCCGCGCCGGTCCCAGTAGCCGCAGGCGGCCTCCCGCAGCGCGGGGCCGCCGCCGACCGGCTCGTGCTCGCCACGGGACGCCGCCGCGGCGAGCACCGCGGACAGCTCCGGCAGGACCGGCAGCCCGTCCTCGGGGAGCGGCGGCCCGAACCGGACGGGGCCGTGGCCTTGCGGGTCCGTCCGCCGCATCCGTACCTCCGCTGTGCCTGGTGCCGCCGTGTTCTGGTGATCCGTGCGGTGCGGCTCGTGCCCTCGGCCACTGAGTACCCAGGGTGCCGCCGCCCCATGGGCGCCCCGCCGGGTTGTGACGGTCACAGCATGAGCGGGCCGGGCCGGGGAAGCGGGCCGTTCCGGAGGCGCTGCGGAACGGTCAGGTCAGCGGTAGGGGTCGCCTTCCCGGTTGCGCAGCCGGTGCGCGGCGGCCCCGAACGCGCCCGCGATCAGCAGCCCGCCCGCGACCAGGGCCGGCACGGAGTCGGTGAAGGCACCGCCGTCACCGGCCCGCACCCCGCGCTGGATCACCGCTCCGCCGCACTCGGCGTCGTGGGGGTGGTGCGATTCGGGGCAGGGCTTGTGGGTGGGCCGGTGCGTGGGCCGGTGAGACGGCTTGTGGTGGCCGCCGCCGTGGGCCACCGTGAACGTCGCGCTCCACTCCTTGCCCTCCCCACCGGGAGCGGCCGGGCAGGTGCCGTCGACGGTCCACGCCGAGTCCTCGCCGAGGGCGTCCGGATCGCCCTCGAAATTCTCGGCGGACGCGATGCGGGCCGTGCCCCGGTAGGCGGGCCCGGAGACCTTGTCGTCGTTGCCGGTGACCCTGCGCAGGGGGACCGTGCCGTCGTCGAAGGCCTGGGAGGTGGCGTCGATCGTGTCGGGCGGCGGCCCACCGGTCGGATCACAGCTCACCGAGATGGTGAGCGTCCCCCCGGGCTCGACGGTGGCGGGACTGACCTCGGCGGCGGGTTCGGCGAAGACGCCGGGTGCGAAGCCCACCAGGGCGGACCCGGCGAGAACGGCGACGGACAGGGCCTGGAGGGTGCGGCGCATGGCGCGAACTCCTTCGGCGACGACAGAGAAAGCCCCTCCGCCATCACAGCCCGCTCACCGCGTCACCGCGCGCGACCGACCCCCATTAGCGGGACGGCACGCTCCAACCGGGTGAACCGCGACCCCGCGCTACACGACATCCCGCATGACCTGCTCCCGCACCCGCCCGCAGCACCGGCTGATCAGCCGGGACACATGCATCTGCGAAATCCCCAGCTCCTCGGCGATCCGGCTCTGCGTCATGTCGGAGAAGAACCGCATGTACAGAATCGCCCGCTCCCGCTCCGGCAGCGCGGCCAGCCCGTCCTTCACCGCCTCACGGTCCACGACCGTGTCCAGCGCCGGATCCGGCGACCCGAGCGCGTCGCTCAGGGAGTACCCGTCCTCGCTGCCGGGCAGCTCCGCGTCCAGGGACAGGGCCGTGAAGCTCTCCAGCGCCTCCAGGCCGGTCTTGACGTCCTCCTCGCTCATCTTCGCGTGCTCGGCGAGCTCGGCCACGGTGGGCCGGCGGCCGGGGATGGTCTGGGACAGGTCCTGCGAGGCGAACCGGACACGGTTGCGCAGCTCCTGGACCCGGCGGGGTACGTGCAGGGTCCACATGTGGTCACGGAAGTGCCGCTTGATCTCGCCGGTGATGGTGGGCACGGCATAGCTCTCGAAGGCGTTGCCGAGTTCGGGGTCGTACCGGTCCACGGCCTTGACCAGGCCGAGGGCCGCGACCTGGCGCAGATCGTCCAGGCTCTCGCCGCGGCTGCGGAAACGTCCGGCGATGCGCTCCGCCATGGGCAGCCAGGCCTCGACGATCTCGTCGCGGAGCACGTCGCGCTCCGGGCCGGCGGAGAGGGCGGCGAGCCTGCGGAACGCCTCGGCGGTGTCGGGGGCGTCGTCATGGGGGTGCTGCTTCGTGCTCGTGTGAGTCGGCATGATGCGTCGCAATTCCCTTGCTGGTGCTCTGGGTTGGACGGTCACCGTGGGAGCGCATCCGCTGCGGGACAGGGGCGCCGGCTGGCGACGCTTCACGCCGCTCCCACGGACGTGCCTCCTGTCCGAAGCACTGGGGTGCGCCTGCCCCGGGCCCTCACACGCAAACCCGGAGAGGTTTTCCTCGGTCGCGCAGGGTGACCCGACGCGGACCGGCGATCGATGGCCGAGCAGGGCTTCAGGGCGACGGTGCGGGAGTTCCCGCCGGGGCGGGAGAAGGAGCAGCGGCCGCGGGAGCGGGGGGCACGGGTACGCCGGCCGGTTCACGCCGGCCGGCGTTCTCCGGTGGCAGCAGCAGTTCCTCGTACCGGCCGAGAACGAGCACCACTCCGAGCATGAGCGGCGGGATGAGCACAGCGAGCATCGCCATGGCGGGTCCTTCCCCAGGGAGAGGTGGGGGGTGTGATCCGGGTCTCCCTGAGGCCGTGGCACAAACCAGGGCGGTGTGGCGATCCGGTGTGCAGAACCCGTGTCGGCTTCCGGTGTTCGGGTACGCGGTGCGGACCCCCGAAGGTCTGGAGGGAGACATGCAGCGAGGAAGCGACCGGCTGAGCGTCCACCGGGACGACGAGATGAAACACGAACTGCAGGGTCTGCTCAGGTCAGGGCACCCCACGCGCAGTGAGGAGTGGCACGACCCGGAGCCGGCCGCCGAGGACGACCCCGAGGTCGCGTACGGGCCGGTGACACCGAGCCGTGCGCCGACGTCTCTGGAGTCGGTACGGCTGGATCTGGCCCGGATCCTGGGCCGCAGGGTGTTCCCCGCGAGCTCGCGTGAGCTGGCCCGCGAACTGCGCGGCCACCAGGCGCCCGACACTCTCGTCGAGGCTCTGGAGCGGCTGCCGCGGCAGGAGCGCTACGGCAATGTCCAGGAACTGGCCCAGGCCC
>NZ_JBHUQX010000400.1:0-8657 GCF_042674225.1 Streptomyces sp. NPDC056948 | reverse complement strand
CCGACGGATGTCATTGCGTGCGGATACGCTGATGACCTGATCAACAGGTGTGCGGAGCGCGGAAGTCGGGAAGGCCGCAGATGCGGATGCGGCAGCGATGGGGGCGGCAGTGACAGACGGATTCGACTTCAGCCCAGGGGCCCAGGTGCCTTTGGCGGGTTCGGCTGGGCAGACGGCGGCGACCTACGCACTGGCCGCGGCGGCGTACCGGGACGACGAGGTCACCAAGATCCTCAACGCCGACAACGAGTGGCACCAGTCGAAGGTGAAACCGCCGCGCCCCTGGGCGAAGATCCTCCGTCCCAGGTTCGGCGAGGCCTTCTCCCGCGCCATCATCGACCGGATGCTGGGTGCCGGGCGCAACCCCGTCATCCAGTCCTTCGGCATCGAACCCCAGGTCGTCGTGGAGCACTGCCTGGCGGCCCACCGCATCCGCCGCGACCGCGACAACTGGCTCTCGGCGATCACGGTCATCTGCGGGGTGCTCTTCCTGCCGGGCTTCCTCGTGTGGCTGCTGGTGTTCACGCTGCGCACCACCATGGCCAAGCGCGAGGACAAGCGCGCCGGCGCCCTCGCCACGACCCTGCTGGTCGCGGTGGGCGCGCTCGCCGTGCTGTTCCTGATCAAGATGCCCTTCACGGGCTTCTGGGCCTTGTACGCGCGCGCGGCGGTCATCATGCCGGTCGTCGGCTGGTTCTGGGCCAAGCAGATCTGCGAGCGGACGGCCCGTGACCTGCGGGAGCGCTGGTCGAGCCTGCTGTCGGGCGGCGGCGTGGGCGCCAAGATCCCCGAAGCGGTTCCGGGCAACCCGGGCGACGCGGCCGAGCAGGTGCGCAAGGAGCTGGCCCGCCTCGGCGCCGAGCAGCGGTCCAACTCGGTCTTCTACGCCGGTCCCAAGGGCATACTCGGCATGGGCACGCGGTGGGGCAGCTGGCAACTGGCCGAGGAGCTGGTCTCCGCCGATCCGGACAAGGAGTTCCACCCCTTCCGCAGCTGGGACGTCATCGTGGCGATCCAGGGCGGCCTGGGCATGCTGGAGCGCACGTCCATCAACACCGGCGGCTTCCCCAAGCCGTCCATCACGCACTGGATCGTCACGCCGATCGGCGAGAAGGCGACGGATGTGTCCCGGCCGAGCGGCACGGACGTCGACGCGTACACGGTCCGGACGCACGCCATACAGGACATCTGCAACAAGCAGCAGTTCGGCAGCGGCGACCGGCACTACCTCGGCGTGCAGTGGACCCTCTGGGACGGCCATCTGGTGATCACGATGCTGATCACGGTGACCGTGCTGCACGACACCCTGCGCATCGAGGTCACCGGGCACGCGCTGGGGCCGGTCAACCCCCTGTTCAACGAGAAGCCGGCGGCCAAGGAGAAGGCGGTGCAGAAGGCCCTGAAGTTCTGGGAGACCCGCACCGTGAAGCTCCCCCTGATCGACGCCGACGAGGTGGTACGACTGGCCGCGCGCGCCCCGCTGACCTGGTACCCGCCGCTGCTGAACTGGCTGGGCGGCAGTCTGACGCTCCCGGAGCCGTTCGGTCTGCGGCATGCGTGGGCCGACCAGCCGTGGCGGCACCGCTTCATGGCCGACGACGCGTTGCGGGCGGCTACGCCTGTCCTGCGTGTGGTGCATGCGGCGGCGCTGAAGGTGCTGCGGGAGAACGGGGTGGACGTGGAGAAGTTCGGGTCCAGGTCGGCGGCGCTGAGCGGGGCCGTACAGGAGGCTTCGCCGAAGAAGGCCGACGTGTACGACGCGTAGGACTCGTGAGCCGCGGGCGGGAGGGGCCGGTGTCGACATAACGCCGGCCCCGCCGGACTCAGCTCGTCGGCCAGGCCTCCGCCAGCATCTTCCGGGTGTCCGCCAGCAACTGCGGCAGCACCCGCGTATGTCCCACCACCGGCATGAAGTTGGTGTCCCCGCCCCAGCGCGGCACGATGTGCTGGTGCAGGTGCGCCGCGATGCCCGCGCCCGCCACCGTGCCCTGGTTCATTCCGATGTTGAAGCCGTGCGCGCCGGAGGCCGTGCGCAGGGCCGTCATCGCCTGCTTGGTGAGTTCGCCGAGTTCGGCGGTCTCCCCCGCCGTGAGGTCCGTGTAGTCGGCGACGTGCCGGTAGGGCACGGTCATCAGGTGCCCGCCGTTGTACGGGTAGAGGTTGAGCACGGCGTAGACCTGCTCGCCGCGCCGGACGACCAGCCCGTCCTCGTCGGACTTGGCCGGGATCGAGCAGAAGGGACAGCCGTCGCCCGAGCCCGGGCCGGTCGGCTTGTTCTCGCCCTGGATGTAGGCCATCCGATGGGGCGTCCACAGACGCTGGAACGCGTCCTGCGTCCCCACTCCCAGCTGCTGCTCCGGCTCACTCGTCATGCAGTGCAGCATATGGCGTAGAGCTGGGGGGACGGCAAAGGCCCCCGGGATCTCCCCGGGGGCCCGTACGCCGTGTGATCAGACCTGCGCCCGCTCCTCGACGACCTTCTGGATCTTCGCGATGGCCTCGTCGAAGGGGATGCCGTTCTCCTGCGAGCCGTCGCGGTAGCGGAAGGACACGGACCCGTGGGACATGTCCTCGTCGCCCGCGATGACCATGAAGGGCACCTTCTGCTTCTGGGCGTTGCGGATCTTCTTCTGCATCCGGTCGGAGGAGGAGTCGACCTCGACGCGCAGGCCCTTCCGCTTGGCCGCCGCCGCGAACTTCTCCAGGTACTCGACGTGCGCGTCGCCGATCGGGATGCCGACCGCCTGGACCGGGGCCAGCCACGCCGGGAAGGCGCCCGCGTAGTGCTCCAGGAGCACCGCGAAGAAGCGCTCGATCGAGCCGAACAGCGCGCGGTGGATCATGACGGGGCGCTGCTTGGCGCCGTCCGCGCCGGTGTACTCCAGGTCGAAGCGCTCCGGCAGGTTGAAGTCGAGCTGGATCGTCGACATCTGCCAGGTGCGGCCGATGGCGTCCTTGGTCTGGACGGAGATCTTCGGGCCGTAGAAGGCGGCGCCGCCCGGGTCGGGCACGAGGGGCAGGCCCTGCTTCTCGGCGACCTGGCTCAGGGTCTCCGTCGCCTCCTCCCAGGCCTCGTCCGAGCCGACGAACTTCTCCGGGTCCTTGGTGGAGAGCTCCAGGTAGAAGTCGGTCAGGCCGTAGTCGCGCAGCAGGCCGAGGACGAAGGTGAGCGTCTTGTCGAGCTCCTCCGCCATCTGCTCGCGGGTGCAGTAGATGTGCGCGTCGTCCTGCGTGAAGCCACGGGCCCGGGTCAGGCCGTGCACGACGCCCGACTTCTCGTAGCGGTACACGGTCCCGAACTCGAAGAGGCGCAGCGGCAGTTCACGGTAGGACCGCCCGCGCGCGTCGAAGATCAGGTTGTGCATCGGGCAGTTCATGGGCTTGAGGTAGTAGTCCACGCCCTCGTCGAGCTGCATGGGCGGGTACATGCCGTCGGCGTACCAGTCCAGGTGGCCCGAGGTCTCGAAGAGCTTCCCCTTGGTGGCGTGCGGGGTGTAGACGAACTCGTAGCCCTCTTCCTCGTGGCGGCGCCGCGAGTAGTCCTCCATGACCCGGCGGATGATGCCGCCCTTGGGGTGGAAGACGGCGAGGCCGGAGCCGATCTGCTCCGGGACGGAGAACAGGTCCAGCTCGCTGCCGAGCTTGCGGTGGTCGCGCTTCTCGGCCTCGGCGAGGAACTCCAGGTGCGCCTTCAGCTCGTCCTTGGTGGGCCAGGCGGTGCCGTAGATGCGCTGGAGCATGGGGTTCTTCTCGCTGCCGCGCCAGTAGGCGGCCGCGTTGCGCATCAGCTTGAACGCCGGGATGTTCCGGGTGGAGGGCAGGTGGGGACCGCGGCAGAGGTCCTTCCAGCACAGCTCGCCGGTCTTGGCGTCCAGGTTGTCGTAGATCGTCAGCTCGCCGGCACCGACCTCGACGTCCGCGCCGTCGTCGGAGGAGGCGGAGCCCTTGAGACCGATCAGCTCCAGCTTGTACGGCTCGCCGGCCAGCTCCTCGCGGGCGGCCTCGTCGGTGATCGCGCGGCGGGCGAACTTCTGCCCGCGCTTCTGGATCTCCTGCATCTTCTTCTCGACGGCCTTGAGATCCTCGGGCGTGAACGGCTTCTCGACATCGAAGTCGTAGTAGAAGCCGTCCTTCACGGGCGGGCCGATGCCGAGCTTGGCCTCGGGGAAGAGCTCCTGCACGGCCTGCGCCATGACATGCGCGGTGGAGTGGCGCAGGATGTTCAGGCCGTCCTCGGAGGAGATCTCGACGCCCTCGACCTCGTCGCCCTCGGACAGGGCGTACGACAGGTCCTTGAGCTCGCCGGCCACGCGCGCGGCGATGATCGAGCGCTCGCCGGCGAAGAGCTCGGCGGCCGTAGCGCCCGTCGTCACCACGCGTTCTTCCCGCTCGGAATCGCGCTGGATGATCACACGGACGTCTGACACCGGTCTCTCCTGACTGAAGGTGGGGCTGCGGCGCCGTACGGGAGCGCACACGAGTATGGATCGTACCGACCCCGGGGCGCCCACCGCGAAATCAGTCCTCGCAGTCCCCGCGATCGCCTCCGCAGGCCTCCTCGAAAAAGGCCGCCATCCCGGCGTTCTCCTGCAAGGCCTTCATCAGCCGGTCCCGCTCGGCGTCGTCGACCTGCACCGGTACGACGCCGTGGGCGCCGGTGAGGCGCCGGAAGCCGCCCCGGCTCTCCAGCCGGCCCTGCACCCGCACCGGCAGTCCGACGAGGTGGGCGTGCCCGGCGATCCGGTAGCCCTCCTCGTCCAGGGTGATCCGGACGTTCGGGACCTCCGCCCCGGCCAGTACCCGCAGCCGTACGGTGCCCTCACCGCGCGGCCCCGACCTGCGCAGCCGCACCACCGCTCCGGTGATCCGCACCGGCACCGCGGGTTCCTCGCGCAGATAGCGGGCGCCCGCCTCGCGCAGGACCGGCAGGTCGCCGGGCGAGAACTCGACGGGCTCGGCGGAGGGCGCGCACCCCTCGGGCACCCCGGCCGCCGGGGCCCACTCGACGGCGATCCGGGCGCCCTCCGTGCCCCGGACCAGGGCGACGAGTGCCTCGGTGAGCTCGTGGCTCACCCCGGCCTCGACCGCGGCGTCGAAGGCGTCCATGCCGCCCGTGGCGCGCTGATAGTCGATGGCCTCACGGGCGGCGTACAGCGCCTGGTGGAGGCGTACGGCCACGGGGCGCCCGCCGGCGACGGGCACGAAGGCGGTGAGCCGGCCGTCGGCGGCGGAGCCGACGAGGACGTTCTCCAGGGACGCGGCGGCGGAGCGGCGATGGCGGGCGCCGTGGTAGCCGGCCCGCGCGCGTGCGGCGAGTGCCGCCGCGAGCAGCATCCGGCGGGCCGCGGTGCGCAGCCGGTCCTCGACGATCCAGGGCGCCGCACCGGCGGGCCCGGCGGGGACGTCGTGCCACCAGCGGATCTCGTCACTGGGCACGGCGAGGGAGACGAGGACCTCGCGGGCGGAGGGCGAGCCGCTGCGGGACAGGGCGAGCAGGGCCTCGCCGAGGAGGTCGTCGCTGTCGGGGAAGGCACGGTTCTCCGGCACCAGCAGGCTCGTGCCGCTGCCGCCGGGGCCGGGCGGGGTCCAGCGGCCGTAGCGTCCGGGGGCGCCGCCGCGCCGCAGCCAGCCGTGCCGGCGCAGCAGGGCGCTCAGCACGGCCGGGTCGACCTCGCGGGGCTCGGGAGGAGGGCCGCTCCAGGAGTCGACGGGGTGGGGCCGCACGGCCCTCAGTGGCTCCTCGGTCGGGCGGTGCGTCACGGTTTCCCTCCCGTCCCGACCCGCGTCATGATCTCGCACAGGGCCCGGTCGTCGAAGATGCGTGCGGTCGGTATGCGCACGGTGGTGCGGCCGCGGCCGGTGATCGGCTGGCCGGCGAGGTTGGTCCAGTAGCAGCAGTGCCTGAGGTCGAGCCGGTCGTGGCCGGCGCGCAGCCAGTCGTCCTGGGAGCGCGGCACCAGCATCACCACCAGGATCTTGTGGACCGACACGGGTGTGCGGGCGAGTTTCGCCAGGTGGGCGTTGTCGAGCGTGAAGGAGAAGGTGCGGCCCGGCGGGTTGGGCGGCACCTGGTAGGTGGCCTTGAGCTGCACCTTGATGGTGACCTCGTCGTCGACCGTGTGCCCCGGGGCGCTGTGGCTGACGTGCCAGTCGATGCCGTTGTCGGGAAACGGCTGGGACAGCGAGCAGCCGGCGGCCGCCGCGACGGCGTGCAGATAGCCGACCTGCAGTGTCTCCATGCAGGCGGTGGTGGCGAGGGTGCCGCGGGAGGGAGCCGTGCGCTCGGGCAGCAGCCCGCCCCGTTCGGGCTGCGCAATGGCCATGGCCAACAGCCTTCCAGAACAAGTGAGTCCCCGTTGCGGGCCGCTGAACTGCAACAACCCGTACTCCTGTTGTCTCCTTCCGGCGTAGTACGCAAACAGCCCGGGTATCACCGAATCGGGCAGCGGACGGTGCGTCAACTGCCGAAGGTGAACGAGGGGTTGTGTGGCTATGACGACGTGCTGGTACGAGGGGGCGCTGGCCGCCTTCGACACGGAGACGACGGGCGTGGACGTCGAGACCGACCGGATCGTGTCGGCCGCCGTCGTCGTCCAGGACGCCCCGGGCGTCCGGCCGCGGGTCAGCCGCTGGCTGGTGAACCCGGGAGTGCCGGTGCCCGCCGAGGCGACGGCGGTGCACGGACTGACGGAGGAACACCTGCAGCGCAACGGCCGGTGGCCGGCGCCTGTGATGTACGAGATAGCGGAGGTGCTGGCCGAGCAGGCCCACGCCGGCCGCCCGGTCGTGGTGATGAACGCGCCGTTCGATCTGACCCTGCTGGACCGGGAGTTGCGCCGCCATCGCGCCTCGGCCCTGGACCGCTGGTTCGAGCCGGCCCCGCTGCTCGTGCTCGACCCGAGGGTCCTGGACAAGCACCTGGACCGCTACCGCAAGGGCCGCCGCACGCTGACCGATCTGTGCGCGCACTACGGCGTCACGCTGGAGGGCGCGCACGACGCGGCGGCCGATGCCGTGGCGGCGCTGGAGGTCACCCGGGCGGTGGGCCGCCGGTTCGCGTCCCGGCTGGAGCGGCTCGCCCCCGGTGAACTGCACACACTGCAGGCGGTGTGGCACGCGGCGCAGGCCCGGGGACTCCAGGCGTGGTTCGCGCGCAGCGGTGTCGAGGAGTCGGTCGACCCGGCCTGGCCCCTGCGTCCGGACCTGCCGGCGGCGGCCTGAACACCTGGTCCGGGTATGAAAAAACCGGTCCGTCTGAGACGGACCGGCTGTTTCCGGTGGGCGATACTGGGTTCGAACCAGTGACCTCTTCGGTGTGAACGAAGCGCTCTCCCACTGAGCTAATCGCCCGGGAACGGACTGAACAATACAGGCCCCGGCACGTTTCCTTCAAACCGCTTCGAGGTGCCTGACGAGTCCGCGCCGCCCGGATCGCATCATCAGCGTGTGGTTGGCGCGGAAGACGGGCCGTCCCGGTACGGCGAGCCTCCTCAGCAGCGGCTTGGTCACGCTCACGACCTGGTCGTACCGCGCGAGACTGCCCGGCCCGAGCGGCGTGACCGTCCAGCGTGCCCAGCCCTCGATGTCCCCGGACAGGGCGGTCTCCAGCACACCGGCCGCGGGGTCGCGCCGCACCTCCCGTGCCGTGAAGGTCATGTCGTACGGCAGGACGGAGCGGATCCGGATCACGCCGGTGGTCTCGTCGAGCCGGGTCACCTGCCGGACCTGGCGCCACCAGCGGGGGTAGTCCTCGGCCCGTTCCAGCGCCTCGTACACGGTGGCGGGCGGCTCGGTCAGGGGCCACAGGCTGCGGAAGCGATAGTGGTTCCAGTCCATGCCCGCAGTCTGCCCACTCGTGGTGGGGGCTTGTCTGAGTACGCGCCTGAGTATCCGCACTCATGCCGTGCGAGGTGACGCGGACCACACTGCCAGGCATGACGTACCTTCCGCCCCCGGCCGAGGAGTTGCGGCTCCTCGATGCCGAACTCCGGCAACTGGACGCCCGCCGGGCCCAGTTGCTGACACGTCGCGCCTGGCTGGTGTCGGCCCTGCAACGGATGCAGCAGCCGTCGCCGGTGGCACCGTCGCCCGCGGTACCGCCCCGCCCGGAGACCGCCGCACCCAGCGTGCAGAACGTCCTCCTGGTCCTCGGCGGTGTGCTGCTCACGCTCGCGGCTGCGGTGTTCACGCTGGTCAGCTGGGGTCATATGGGGATCGCCGGGCGGGCGCTGGTGCTCGGCGCGGTCACCCTGGCCGCGCTCGCCGGGCCCGTGCTCCTGCTGAAGCGGGGGCTGCGGTCGACGGCCGAGTCCGTGGCGGGGCTCGGGCTCGCCCTGACCGTCCTGGACGCGTACGCGCTGCACGAGGCCGCCCTCACCGGTACGGACGGGACCGGGTACGCCGCGGCAGCGTCAGCGGTGCTCGCGGTGATCTGGTCGGCGTACGGCCTGCTTCCGGCGACGGCCGCCCTGCGGCTGCCCCTGCCCTCCGCCCTGGCCGTGGCCCAGTTCCCGCTGCTGCTGTGGGCCCTGGCCACTGATGCGGGTCCGTACATGATCACGGCCGCGCTGCTGGTGACGGCCGGGCTCGACACGGTGGCGGCGCTGCGGGTGACGGCCGGGCCGGTGCGGATCGCCGCTGTCGTCGGTGCGTACGGC
>NZ_JBHUQX010000399.1:0-8706 GCF_042674225.1 Streptomyces sp. NPDC056948 | reverse complement strand
ACTGAACGGCGGCGGGCGGGGGACGCCGGACCCCCGCTCGCCGTCTCCCTTCCCCCCTCGGGTTCGCGCACGATCAGGAGGCTGCCCATGTCCGCGTCCCTCTCCCGACCGCGTGTGGGGGTGTGGCTGATCGGAGCCCGAGGCTCCGTCGCCACCACCGTCGTCACGGGGTGCGCCGCCATCACCGCGGGACTGCACCCGCCCACCGGCATGGTGACCGAGACCCCGGCGTTCACCGACAGCGGCCTGCCCGCGCTGTCCGACCTCGTCTTCGGCGGCCACGACACCCTCGACTGCCCCCTGCCCAAACGCGCCGAGACCCTGACCGCCGGCGGCGTCCTCCCGCCGGGCGTCGCCACCGCACTCGCCGCCGAACTCGAGGCCGCCGACCGGGAGATCAGGCCCGGCGGCCCCACCCCGGGGGACACCAGAAGCGAGGCCGAACTGATCCTCGCCTTCGCCGACGACATACGCGACTTCGTGCACCGCCACCATCTGGAGCGAGCCGTGGTGGTGAACGTCGCCTCCACCGAACCCGCGTCCCAGGGGCCCGGCGCCCCGCTGCCGGCCAGCACCCTGTACGCACTGGCGGCCCTGCGCGCGGGTTGCCCCTACGTCAACTTCACCCCCTCCGAGGGCATGCACCACCCCGCCGCCGCCCGTGAGGCCGAGCGGAGCGGCCTGCCGTACGCCGGCCGGGACGGCAAGACCGGACAGACACTGCTGCGGGCCGTGCTGGGCCCGATGTTCGCGCAGCGGGCGCTGAGGGTCCGGGCCTGGTCCGGCACGAACCTGCTGGGCGGCGGCGACGGCGCCGCCCTCGCCGACCCGGCCGCCGCCGCGGCGAAGAACGCCGGCAAGGAACGCGTCCTCGCCGACACCCTCGGCACCGTCCCCGAGGGCGAGGTCCACATCGACGACGTCCCGGCCCTCGGCGACTGGAAGACCGCCTGGGACCACATCGCCTTCGACGGCTTCCTCGGCACCCGCATGATCCTCCAGACCACCTGGCAGGGCTGCGACTCGGCGCTCGCCGCACCCCTGGTCCTGGACCTGGCCAGGCTCACGGCCCGCGCCCAAGAGGCAGGCCTGTCCGGCCCGCTCGACGCCCTCGGCTTCTACTTCAAGGACCCCGTCGGGGACGGACCGTCCGGTCTCGCCGATCAGTACGAGGAACTGGTCCGGTTCGGACGGAGCCTGGGGCAGGCCGATGAAGAGGGCCGCCAGGGCGTGGGGTCGGTGGAGCGCCTTGACGACACCAGGGGAGCACTGTGACGCTGCGCGAAAGCTCTTGCGGATGCTCCGAGGGCGCGACCACAGCCGCTCCTCAAGGCGGCACCGGCGACACGGCCCCCTGCGCATGCACCGGCCGGTCACAGCGCGGACGCGCCTGGGCCGAACTTCTGCGTCTGCCCGCCCTGTTCAGCGTCCCGGGCGACGCCCTGGCCGGCGCGGCCGCGACCGGAGCGGCACCCCATGCCCGCACCCTGCTCGCCATCGGCTCCTCCCTCTGTCTCTACGAGGCCGGCATGGCCCTCAACGACTGGGCGGACCGCGACATCGACGCCGTCGAACGCCCGCACCGCCCCCTGCCCTCCGGCCGTATCCGCCCCTCCGCCGCCCTTACAGCGGCCTGTGCCCTCACCGGTGCCGGACTGGCCCTGGCCGGCGGCGCCGGCCGCCCCGCCCTGGCCGTCGCCGCTCCCCTCGCGGCTACCGTCTGGGCCTACGACCTCGGCCTGAAGCACACACCCGCGGGCCCCGTGGCCATGGCCGCGGCTCGTGGACTCGACCTGCTCCTGGGAGCCGCCGCGACGACCGGCCGCACCCGACCGGCACTCCCCTCAGCGGCCCTCCTCGGCACCCACACGCTGGCCGTCACGACGGTCTCCCGCCAGGAAGCCCAGGGTGGTTCGCCCCTGGCCCCCTTGGCGGCGCTCGCGACGACCGCCCTGCTGACCCGTGTCGTGACGCACCGCCCTTCAGAGCACCGAGGGGCAACCGCTCCTGACCGTCTCGGGCCACGAGCGACTCGGCCTCCTGGACCTGTGCTCGGCCGGAAACCCGCGGCACACCTCACCACCGCTCTCGCGGCCGTCTACGTCGCGGCCACCGCCCGCCCCTACTTCCACGCCACGCTCAACCCCTCACCTCCGCTCACCCAACGAGCCGTCGGCGCCGGCGTCCGCGCCACGATCCCCCTTCAGGCCACCCTGACCGCCCGCTCCAAGGGCACGGCCACAGCCCTCCTCATCGCGGCCCTGGCCCCGCTGGGAGCGAGGTTCGCGAGGAAGGTGAGTGTGACGTGACTCCAGAGACCTCTCCTCCCGATCCCCTCCAGCCCCTCCGCTTCGGCTACGGCACCAACGGTCTCGCCGACCTCCGGCTCGACGACGCGCTCTCCCTCCTCGCCGACCTCGGTTACGACGGCGTCGGTCTGACCCTCGATCACATGCACCTCGACCCCCTCGCCCCCGACCTCGCCGCCCGCACCCGGCGGGTCGCGCGGCGGCTGGACGCGCTCGGCCTCGGCGTCACCGTGGAGACGGGCGCCCGCTATGTGCTCGACCCGCGCCGCAAGCACGGCCCCTCCCTGCTGGACCCGGACCCCGGTGACCGGGCGCGCCGGGCCGACCTCCTCGTCCGTGCCGTGCGGGTCGCCGCCGACCTCGGCGCCCACGCGGTCCACTGCTTCAGCGGCGTCCTCCCGGAGGGCACCGACACGGACACCGCGTGGAAGCGTCTCGCCGAGACCCTCGCGCCCGTCCTGGACGCCGCGGCCTCCGCCGGCATCCCGCTCGCCGTCGAACCCGAACCGGGCCACCTCCTCGCCACCCTGGCCGACTTCCACCACCTCCGCCGCACGCTCGGCGATCCCGAGCCTCTCGGCCTCACTCTCGACCTCGGCCACTGCCAGTGCCTCGAACCCCTTTCTCCCGCCGACTGCGTGCGCGCCGCCGCCCCCTGGCTGCGCCACGTCCAGATCGAGGACATGCGGCGCGGCGTCCACGAGCACCTCCCCTTCGGAGACGGGGAGATCGACTTCCCGCCGGTCCTGGCGGCCCTCGCCGCCACCGGCTACCAGGGCCTGACCGTCGTCGAACTGCCCCGCCACTCCCACGCGGGCCCGCACTTCGCCGCACACTCCCTCCCGTTCCTCCGCCACGCCGAGCAGGTCGCGGCCGCCGCGTCGCCGTTCCCCGCTCCGGCCCTCCAGCAGGCCGCGCCACCCCACGGCGCTCCCTCCGCCACCCCTGAAGGGAGCAGCACCCCATGACCCAGCCCGGCACCACACCGGCGGCAAGAACCGAGAGCACCACCCACACCGGCCAACCCGGTCCCGGCACCGCTCTCACCCCCTCGCCCGCCGACCTCCGCCGCCACCTCACCACCCACCTCGACCGTGCCGCCCGATCCTGGCTCGAGCACGCCCTCGACGAGGCCGCCGCCCACCCCGGCATCCACGGCCCGATCTCCCCGTGGGAGCTGCGTCTCGCCGAGGCCGGTCGCCGCTGCGGTGCCGCGCACGCCGACGCCGCCCGGGTGCTCATCCTCCACGCGGCCCACGCCGGCACCGACGCCCTGACCCGGGTGTACTTCCAGGGCACCGCCGACGAACGCCGCGCCGTCCTGCACGCCCTGCCCCACCTCGTGTCCGGCCCCGGCGCCCTCCCTCTCGTCGAGGACGCCCTGCGCGCCAACGACACCCGGCTCCTCAGCGCCGCGGTCGGCCCGTACGCCGCCCGGCACCTGGCCCCCCACGACTGGCGCCACGCCGTGCTGAAGTGCCTGTTCACCGGCGTCCCCGTCGAGCACGTGGCCGACCTGCCCCGGCGCGCCCACGGCGACGCCGAACTCGCCCGCATGCTGGGCGACTACGCCGCCGAGCGCACCGCCGCCGGCCGCAGCGTCCCCGAGGACCTGTACCGCGTCCTGGACCTGACCGAGTCCGTGACCCCGGCCCCCGGCACGGACCACCCCCACGGCAAGGAGTCCTGATGCGCATCTTCGACCCCCACATCCACATGACCTCCCGGACCACCGACGACTACGAGGCCATGTACGCCGCCGGTGTCCGTGCCGTCGTCGAGCCCTCCTTCTGGCTCGGCCAGCCCCGCACCTCGCCCGCCTCCTTCCGCGACTACTTCGACTCGCTGCTCGGCTGGGAACCCTTCCGCGCCGCCCAGTACGGCATCGCCCACCACTGCACGATCGCCCTCAACCCCAAGGAGGCGAACGACCCGCGCTGCGCGCCCGTCCTCGACGAACTGCCCCGGTATCTCCTCAAGGACAACGTCGTGGCCGTCGGCGAGATCGGCTATGACTCCATGACCCCCGCCGAGGACACCGCCCTCGCCACGCAGCTCCAGCTCGCCGCCGACCACGGCCTGCCCGCCCTGGTGCACACCCCGCACCGCGACAAGCTCGCCGGCCTGCGCCGCACCCTCGACGCCGTCCGGGAGTCCGCCCTGCCGCCGGAACGCGTCCTGGTCGACCACCTCAACGAGACCACCGTCAAGGAAGCCAAGGACAGCGGCTGCTGGCTGGGCTTCTCCGTCTATCCGGACACCAAGATGGACGAGGAACGGATGATCGCGATCCTGCGCGCCTACGGCACCGAGCAGGTCCTGGTGAACTCCGCCGCCGACTGGGGAAGGAGCGACCCCCTCAAGACCCGCAAGGTCGGCGACCTGATGCTGGCCGAGGGCTTCGACGAGGACGCCGTCGACCGAGTGCTGTGGC
The DNA here is from genome assembly GCF_042674225.1 of Streptomyces sp. NPDC056948. Classification (NCBI taxonomy): domain Bacteria; kingdom Bacillati; phylum Actinomycetota; class Actinomycetes; order Kitasatosporales; family Streptomycetaceae; genus Streptomyces; species Streptomyces sp. NPDC056948. Next base: position 3,963 of record NZ_JBHUQX010000399.1, on the reverse strand, counting down.
GCAACCCCGTCGCCTTCTACGGGCTCAGCGGCCGCCTGAACCTCGACGTCACCGGCACGGAGGCCACGCACGAGGGCAACTCCATCCTCCGCGGCGCCCCGAAGGATCCGCACGAGCCGGATCCCGGCCCGGTAGACGGCGACGAGCCGGCTCGCGTCCCCGTCGCGGAGGCGTGAACCATGCGCTTCCGCCACCCCGACGGGTCCACCGTCCACCTCGCTTACTGCACCAACGTCCACCCCGCCGAAACCCTCGACGGGGTCCTCGCCCAGCTCCGCGACCACTGCGAGCCCGTCCGTCGCCGCCTGGGCCGCGACCGGCTCGGGATCGGGCTGTGGCTCGCCAAGGACGCCGCCCACGCCCTCGTCACCGACCCGTCCGCGTTGCGCGGCCTGCGCACCGAGCTCGACCGGCGCGGCCTCGAAGTCGTCACCCTCAACGGCTTCCCCTATGAGGGCTTCGGCGCCGAGGAGGTCAAGTACCGGGTCTACAAGCCGGACTGGGCCGACCCGGAACGCCTCGACCACACCAGCGCCCTGGCCCGGGTCCTCGCCGGGCTCCTCCCCGACGACGTGGCCGAGGGCACCATCTCCACCCTGCCCCTCGCCTGGCGCACCGCGTACGACGACGAGCGCGCGGAGACCGCCCGCGACGCCCTGCGCACCCTCGCCGAACGCCTCGACGCCATCGAGGAACTGACCGGCCGTTCCATCCGCGTCGGCCTGGAACCGGAACCCGGCTGCGTCGTCGAGACCACCCGCGACGCCATCGCCCCGCTCACCGCGATCGGCCACGACCGCATCGGCATCTGCGTCGACACCTGCCATCTCGCCACCTCCTTCGAAGATCCGGACGCCGCCCTGGACGCCCTCACCGAGGCCCGCGTCCCCGTCGTCAAATCCCAGCTCTCCGCCGCCCTGCACGCCGAACACCCCCATCTGCCCGAGGTCCGCGAGGCCCTCGCCGCGTTCGCCGAACCCCGCTTCCTGCACCAGACCCGCACGGTCACTGCCGCCGGGCTGCGCGCCACCGACGACCTCGACGAGGCCCTCGCGGGCCACGTCCTGCCCGACGGCGCACCCTGGCGCGCCCACTTCCATGTCCCCCTGCACGCGCCCCCCGCCTCGCCCCTCACCTCCACACTCCCGGTCCTGAAGACCGCACTGACCCGGCTCGTCGGCGGCCCGGCCCCGCTCACCCGCCACCTGGAGGTCGAGACCTACACCTGGCAGGCCCTCCCGCCCGAACTGCGCCCCCGGGGCCGCGCCCAGCTCGCCGAGGGCATCGCCGCCGAACTCACCCTCGCCCGCGACCTGCTGACGGACCTCGGCCTGAAGGAGCTGCCGTGAGCACCGACCCTTCCGCCCCGGGTACCGACCCTTCCCCCCGGGGCACCCACCCGGCCCCGGCAGGCCCCACACCCCTCCTTGTCCTCGACGTCGTCGGCCTCACCCCCCGGCTCCTGGACCACATGCCCCATCTCAAGGCGCTCGGACAGTCCGGCTCCCGCGCCCCGCTGGGCACCGTCCTGCCCGCCGTCACCTGCGCCGCCCAGTCCACGTTCCTCACCGGCACCATGCCCTCGGAGCACGGCATCGTCGGCAACGGCTGGTACTTCCGCGAACTCGGCGACGTCCTCCTGTGGCGCCAGCACAACGGGCTCGTGGCCGGCGACAAGCTCTGGGACGCCGCCCGCCGCGCCCACCCCGGCTACACCGTCGCGAACATCTGCTGGTGGTACGCCATGGGCGCCGACACCGACTTCACCGTCACCCCCCGTCCGGTCTACTACGCCGACGGCCGCAAGGAACCCGACTGCTACACCCGGCCGGCCGCGCTGCACGACGAACTCACCGAAAAGTTCGGCACGTTCCCCCTCTTCCACTTCTGGGGCCCCGGAGCCGACCTCGTCTCCAGCCGGTGGATCATCGACGCGACCCGCCACATCATGCGCACCCGGCACCCCGATCTGACGCTCTGCTACCTCCCTCATCTCGACTACGACCTGCAGCGCTTCGGCCCCGACGACCCGCGCTCCCTGAAGGCGGCCGCCGATCTGGACGCCGCCCTGGCCCCGCTCCTGGATGACGCCCGCACCGAGGGCCGCACGGTCGTCGCGCTGTCCGAGTACGGCATCACCCGCGTGAGCCGGCCCGTCGACATCAACCGCGCCCTGCGCCGCGCCGGCCTGCTGGAAGTGCACACGCAGGACGGCATGGAGTACCTCGACCCGATGGCGTCCCGTGCCTTCGCGGTCGCCGACCACCAGATCGCCCACGTGTATGTGCGCCGCCCCGAGGACCTCGACGCCACCCGGGCTGCCCTCGACGGTCTGCCCGGCCTCGGCCAACTCCTCGACGACGAGGGCAAGAAGGCCCATCACCTCGACCATCCGCGCGCGGGCGAACTCGTCGCCGTGGCGGAACCCGACGCCTGGTTCACGTACTACTACTGGCTCGACGACGCCGACGCGCCCGACTTCGCGCGACTCGTCGAGATCCACCGCAAACCCGGCTACGACCCGGTCGAACTCTTCATGGATCCCCTCGACCCGTACGTCAAGGTCAAGGCGGCCACCGCACTGGCGCGCAAGAAACTCGGCATGCGCTACCGCATGGCGGTCGTGCCCCTGGACCCCTCACCTATTCGTGGCAGCCACGGCCGCCTTCCGGCGAGCGACGACGACGGTCCGCTCCTCATCTGCTCCACCCCCCGCGCTGTCGGAGACCGCGTAGCGGCCACCGATGTGAAGTCACTGCTGCTCGAACTCGCCGGTCTCAGCTGAGGACAGAGCCTCAGTTCCGACTGGTCACAAGTGAAGCACTCACCACTGACAACGCCCCGCGATCACGAGGAGTTCCACGCATGAGCCGCTTCTCCCAGCCCGATCCCGAGCTCGACCACCGCCTCAGCAGACGCGGCATGCTCGGCGTGGCCGCCGGCGCCACGGCCGCCGCCCTGCTCGGTGCCGCGGCCCCCGCGACCGCCGCCACCGGCAACGCGACGGGCGCCACCGGCACCGCGTCCGGAGCCAAGGGCCGCGGCCGGCCCGTCCTGCCGCCCGGCCGCCTCGGTATCCAGCTCTACAGCCTGCGCGACAAGGTCTCCACCCTCGGCTTCGGCCCCGTCTTCGCCGAACTGGAGAGGTACGGCTACGACGAGGTCGAGTTCGCCGGCTACACCCAGGGCTCCGCGGGCCCCATCACGCTCGCCCAGCTCAAGCGGCTGGCACGGAACCACGGCCTGAACCCGATCGGCAGCCACGTCGGCTACTACTCCAACGACCCGGGCGCCTACACCTTCGCCCAGAACCTCACCAAGGTCCTCGACGACGCCCAGGCTCTCGGCCTCAAGCACATCGGCACGGCCTCCGGACCGTTCCGCTACGGCTCCACCGTCGACGCCTGGAAGCGCGCCGCCGAGGAGTTCAACACCTACGGCGCCGCGGCGAAGGCCCGGGGCATGAAGTTCTACCAGCACAACCACTCCGAGGAGTTCTCCTTCGCCACGGACAACCCCAAGGTCCGCCTCTACGACATTCTCCTCAAGGAGACCGACCCGGACCTCGTCTACCTGGAGATGGACATCTACTGGGCGTACGTCGCCCAGTTCCGCTTCTCCAAGCGGCCCGACGGCAAGCCCGCGCCGTTCGAACCGCTGGACTACGTTCTCAAGCGGCCCGACCGCTACCCGCTGTTCCATGTGAAGGACGGCGAGAGCGACCCGTCGAACCCGTACGGCTACAACATGACCGACGTGGGCGACGGCGACATCGACTACCAGCGGTTCATCTCCGCCGTCACCCGGCTGCGCGGCCACCGCATGGCCCACCACTGGCAGGCCGAGCACGACAACCCGGCCGAGTCCTTCACCTTCGCGCGCCGCTCGAGCGCGCACCTGCACTCCCTGAGGGAGAAGTGCTGAGGGCGGTACCGGCATGAGGAGGCCCCTCCCGCACCTGGG
>NZ_JBHUQX010000398.1:3240-8725 GCF_042674225.1 Streptomyces sp. NPDC056948 | reverse complement strand
ACCTCAGTACGCGCTGTCGACGTTGTCCATCGAGCCGTACTTGTCGGCCGCGTAGTTACAGGCGGCGGTGATGTTGGCTACCGGGTCGTAGATGTCCCAGGAGGTGCCGGGGACGTGCCAGGTCTTGAACGTCGGCGGGATGACCTGCAGCAGGCCCTTCGACGGGACGCCGTTGATGGCGTTGATGTCCCAGTCGTTGATGGCCTTCGGGTCACCGGCCGACTCGCGGATGATGTTGCGGTGGATACCGTCGTAGGACGCCGGGATGTCGTGCTTCTTCAGGACGTCGAGCGACTCGCGGATCCAGCCGTCGAGGTTGTTCGGGTAGCTCTTGGCGGCGGCCTTCTTGGCCTCGGCGCGCTTGGCGTCGCGGCTCGCGGCCTCCTTGGCCTCGCGCGCGGCCTCGGCCTTCTTCTTCGCGGCCTCGGCGTCGGCCTTCTTCTTGGCGGCAGCCGCGGCGTCGGCCTTCTTCTTCGCCTCGATCTGCTCGGCCTTCAGGCTGGCACCGGCCATCTGGTCGGTGACGCTCGCCTTCACGTCCTTGATCTGCTGGTTGCTGAACGCCACCGGAGCCGACTGAGCGGCTTCCGTCGTGGTCTTCGTCGAAGCGCCGCTCGGCACCGCGGAGAACCCGATGGCGGCGGCACCGAGGGTGGCGACACCCGCCATGGCGATCTTGTGGTGACGGGTCAGGTTACGACTGGGGCCACGGCTGAAGATGTTCTTGGGCATGGTGGTTGGACCTCTTCGAATAGCGCGGGAGTCGCTCGGCGTCCGGCGTTGGACTCGGTGTGTTTCCGACACAAACGCCGCGGAGGTGAACCCACGGCGCTGAGCGACGGCAGCCATTCTTAGCGGCCGCAAAATGGCGTGGCAAAGGTGTGACGTACGAAGGGAGATAGTGGATCAGGGAAGGGCAAATCGGGGCAGACTGGACCGTATGTGCCGCTCAATAGGTGCGGCTTTGTCTCCTACGTCCGTTCGTACGTGACGTGGGTCCTATGCGAGGGCTCACATCGGGCGGGTCCCGGTCTCACTGGCAGTTGCTTGAGCAATGCTCTGTGTGAGCGGCCTGTCACGGCTCTGCCCCGGCAGGACGAGGTGCACGTCCCCGAACTCGTGCCACAGGTAACGGCCCTGCAGTGCGGCCTCGTATCCGCGCTCGACCGTCGCCCGCCCCGCGATCGCCTCCAGCATCAGCAGATGTGAGGCCTGTGGTTCGTGCAGCCCGGTCAGCAGCCCGTCCACCACCCGCACCCCGCGCTCCGGGGTCACCACGAGAGAGGTCCACCCCGCCCGCGGCCGGACGACCCCGTCGGCACCCGCCGCCGACTCCACGGCCCGCACCGCCGTCGTCCCGACCGCGAGAACCCGGCCCGCACCGGCCTTCGCGGCGTTGATCAGCCGCGCCGACGCCCCGGGCACCGCGAAGCGCTCCGGATACGGCGGCTCGTGCGCCTCCGCCGACGCCACCCCCGTGTGCAGCGTGACCGGCGCGAACCGCACCCCCCGGCCCACCAGCTCCGCCACCAACCCTGCCGTGAAGGGCCGCGCCGCACTCGGCATCTCCGCACTGCCCGCCCCGTCCGCCGACGGCAGCGCGAACACCGTCTGGTAGACGGACAGCGGCTGGTCCCGCTCCGTGTAGGAGTAGCGAATGGGCCGCCCGTACCCCCGCAGCAGCCCCAGAACCCCGGGCCCGGACACCCGCGCCCACCACAGCCGCCCGCTCCGCCCGCTCAGCGGCTCCTCCAGAACCAGCCGTACGCCTTCCGGCAGGCACACTTCCGTACCCGCCGGCCCGGCCGCACGCGCGCGCGTGGTGCCCCGCCCGTCGGGCTCCCGCAGCTCCACCGCCCAGCGACCGTCGTCCCCGGAGGTGGAGAAGTGCACCACCACGCGTGCGTGCCCGATCCGCCCGTCGACGGCCGCCGCCAGCGTGGCCGAGGTGTTGACCACGAGCAGATCCCCCGCCCGCAACAGCCGCGGCAGCTCCGTGAACGTGTGATGCGCCACCCCGGCACCCCGCGACACCAGCATCCGTACGGAGTCCCGGTCCAGCCCGGGCCCCCGCTGCTCGACCGGCACCCGGGCCGACAGCTCCTCCGGTACGCGCACGGCCGGTGTCATCGGGCCCCGTCCAGCAGAGCCGGAGCCCCGTACCGCCCGCTCGCCGGACGCTCGTCCAGCAGCCGCAGGAACCCCGGCACCACAGCCGCCGGCTCCGGCCGCGGATCATGATCGTCCGGTACGGCCGCCGCGTACAGGTCCGTGGCCATGTCCCCGGGATCCACCGCCCAGACCCGCAGCCCCGGCTCCTCCGCGGCGAGCACCGCCACCAGCTGGTCCAGAGCCGCCTTGGACGCCCCGTAGCCGCCCCAGGTCTCGTACGCCTCGGCGGCCGCGTCCGAGCTGACGGCGACGACTGTGCCCGCCCCTGAAGCCCGCAGCGGCGGCAGCGCCTCCTGGACCAGGCCGAGACCCGCCACCAGGTTCACCTCCAGCGCCCGGCGCAGCCCCTCCAGGGGCAGCTCCTCCAGTCGCACCAGCGGCTCGGCGCCCAGCGCGCTCGCGTTGTGCACCAGCAGGTCGACGCCGCCCAGCCGCCCCGCCGCCGACACCAGCTCCGCCCGGTGTCCGGCGTCGGTGACGTCCCCGGGCAGGGCGGTCACGCGCGTGCCGTGCGCGGAGACGGCCCTGGCCGCCTCCGTCAGCGCCCCGGCGCCCCTGGCATCGAGCACCAGGTCCCAGCCACGCCCTGCCAGGGCCTCGGCGAGCGCACGGCCCAGGCCCTTCGAGGCCCCGGTGATGATCGCAACCGGCATGATCGGCTCCCCTCGTCGTGATCTCGTGCCCTCAACGTAGGAACGGAGCCGCCTTGACCACCTCGGACGCGGGCCGCAATCCACCGGGTCCCTTCGCCCTAAGCCACAGGCCCGGCGCCCCCGGTCCTACGCCGCGCCGCCCTTCCGTCTCGGCCCCGCGACCTAGGCCCACCGGACCGGGCACCCGCCGCCACCGGTCCGATCCGCGCTGTCACAGCCCGCCGGTACCGTGAGGACATGAGTCACGGTCCCCGGTCCGGCCTCGCCGCGGTGAGCTCCGCGTTGCTGGCCATGAGCAGGCATCTCGAGGTGCGCGACGTCCTCAAGACGATCGTCGCCTCGGCCCGCGAGCTGCTCGACGCGCAGTACGCCGCGCTCGGCGTGCCGGACGATCACGGCGGCTTCGCCCAGTTCGTGGTCGACGGCGTCAGCGAGGAGCAGTGGAAGGCCATCGGCCCCCTCCCGCGCCAGCACGGCATCCTGGCCGCGATGCTGCACGAGGCCAGGTCCGAGCGCCTCGCCGACGTCCGCAAGGACCCCCGCTTCGAGGGCTGGCCCAAGGCCCACCCCGACCTGGTCGACTTCCTGGGCCTGCCGATCCGCGACGGCGACGAGGTGATCGGAGCGCTCTTCCTCGCGAACAAGAACTGCGAGAAGCCCGAAGGCGGCTGCGGCTTCACGGCGGACGACGAGGAACTCCTCGGCATCCTCGCCCAGCACGCGGCCATCGCCCTCACCAACGCCCGCCTCTACGAACGCAGCCGCGAACTGACCATCGCCGAGGAGCGCTCCCGCCTCGCCCACGAACTGCACGACGCGGTCAGCCAGAAGCTCTTCTCCCTCCGCCTGACGGCCCAGGCAGCGGCCCGCCTGGTGGACCGGGACCCCTCCCGCGCCAAGGGCGAACTCCATCAGGTGGCGGTGTTGGCCGCCGAGGCCGCCGACGAACTGCGCGCCGCGGTCGTCGAGTTGCGCCCCGCGGCCCTCGACGAGGACGGCCTCGTGGCCACCCTCCGCACGCAGGTCCAGGTCCTCGACCGCGCCCACACCGCCCGCGTGACCTTCGCCTGCCATGGCGTGAAGGCCCTGCCCGCTTCCCAGGAGGAAGCCGTCCTGCGCGTCGCCCAGGAGGCCCTGCACAACGCCCTGCGCCACTCCGGCGCCGACCACGTCGACGTGACCCTGGACCGCCGCGACGGCGGAGCCGTCCTGCGGGTCACGGACGACGGCTGCGGCTTCGACCCGCAGGCGGTGCGTCGCGCGGGACGCCATCTGGGCCTGGTCTCGATGCGGGACCGGGCGAGCGGCGCCGGCGGCACGCTGACCGTGGAATCGGTGCCCGGCAAGGGCACCACGATCGAGATGGAGGTCCCCGGTGGCTGACGTGATCAAGGTACTGCTCGTCGACGACCACCAGGTCGTCCGCCGGGGCCTGCGCACGTTCCTCGAGGTGCAGGACGACATCGAGGTCGTCGGCGAGGCCGCGGACGGCGCCGAAGGAGTCGACCGCGCCGAGGAGTTGAGGCCCGACGTCATCCTCATGGACGTCAAGATGCCGGGCATGGACGGTGTCGACGCCCTCCGCAGACTCCGCGAACTGGACAACCCCGCGCGCGTGCTGGTCGTCACCAGCTTCACCGAGCAGCGCACGGTGGTGCCGGCCCTGCGCGCGGGCGCCGCCGGATACGTCTACAAGGACGTCGACCCCGACGCCCTCGCCGGAGCCATCCGCTCCGTCCACGCCGGGCACATCCTCCTCCAGCCGGAGGTCGCCGGCGCCCTGCTGTCCCAGGAGGAGGCCAACTCGGGGCCGGGAAGGGCCGGCTCGCTCACCGACCGGGAGCGCGAGGTACTCGGCCTGATAGCGGACGGCCGCTCCAACCGGGAGATCGCCCGCGCGCTCGTCCTCTCCGAGAAGACCGTCAAGACCCACGTCTCGAACATCCTGATGAAGCTCGACCTGTCCGACCGAACCCAGGCCGCGCTGTGGGCCGTTCGCCATGGTGTGACCGGCTGACACGCTCACCCCACGGCAACGCGGAAGGTTCCAGTCCGGACCGAGATTCATACTGTCGTGGGAATGTCCCTCGCATGGCGCATCCTCGGTGGATCTCCGCCGTTCTCCAGTGCGTGCCGCGGCGCCTGCCGCGGCGATCGCAAGGAGGGCTCAGAAGTGAAGAACCTGAAGAAGGCCGCTGCCGTGACGATGGTGACCGGTGGACTGCTGGCCGCCGGTGCGGGCATGGCCTCCGCCACGAACGGCTCGCACGCCGACGGCAGCGCCATCGGCTCGCCGGGCGTCGCCTCCGGCAACGTGATCCAGGCCCCGGTGCACGTCCCGGTCAACGTCTCCGGCAACAGCGTGAACGTCATCGGCGTCCTGAACCCGGCGTTCGGCAACCTCGCCGTCAACCACTGACTTCACCTCAGCTTCGAGCCGAAGGTGACCCCGGCCTCCCAGCCCCGCCTGGGAGGCCGTTCGCTTGCCCGCGCCGCGCCCAGCCTGCGGGCATGCGTGCCGCGAGGGGCGGCACGGGTGGGCGCAGGGCGGCACCCCGCTACGCCGGGCCGCGCACCCCCCCCCCCCCCCCCCCAAACCCCCCCCCCCCCCAACCCCCCGTAACCGCACCCCCCCCCCCCCCACCACCACAACCGGGTTT
>NZ_JBHUQX010000398.1:0-3230 GCF_042674225.1 Streptomyces sp. NPDC056948 | reverse complement strand
CCCACCCGCCCCCAGCCCAAACGCCGAGCACGACACAACCCCGAGTCAGCGCACGCCCCGCTCCCGCTCCTCCACAACGGAGTTGTACGCAGCGACCTGCGCCCGCCGAGCCGTCCGCTCCACCGGCCGCAACGCCTCCCGCCGCGCCCCCATCTCGGACGCACTCACCGCACCCCCGTTCCCACTCTCCGTCGCCACCACGATCAACGTCCCCACCCGCTGCGCCAGCTCCAGCACCCGCACCGCCCGCGGCGGATACCCCGGCGCCAGCACCTCCCGCCCTCGCTCGGCCCGCGCCCGATACGCGTCGATCGCCGCCTCGGCCACCGGCCCCGACCCGGCGACATCCAGCCGTGTCAGCAGCTCCGTCGCATCCCGCAGGGCCTCCGCCAGCTCCCGCTCGGCCTCACCCAGCGACGGCACATCCGCGGGCGGCGCCTCCCGCACGGGCAGCACATGCCACACGACCTCGACATGCACATCACCCTCGGGCCCGGCCTCGTACACCTCCGGTACCAGCCCGAACGCGGCGCCGTAACAGACCACCGCCTGCTCGGCATCCAGCGCCCGCGCGTTGAACTCCGGCGGCCCGCTCAGCCCCAGCGGATGCCCGGGCGCGGGCAGCGCGAGTCGCAGCCCGGTCACCCCGAGCGTCCGCAGCCGCCCCAGCGCGAGCGTGAGCCCGACGGGCGCCGACTCCCCGGGCAGCCCCTCCACCCGGTGCACCGCGTCCTCGCCGACGATGGCGAGCACGGCGTCATCCGGTGAGACAAGTCCGGCCAAAAGGGCATTTCCCCAAGCCGCAAGACGTCCAGCACGTGGTTCCGAGAGCATCCCCCCACCCTAAGAGAGCCCAAGACCCGGACCGAGGGAATGCCCGCACCGACCGGTGGCGTAGATTTCATGGAGGGCTGCGCCCACCGGCGCGGCGGACCGAGCCACAGGCTTACGCGACAGCCGAGACCGGCCACACTGCAAGGGGAGACAACGCGCTCATGAGCGATGTTCTGGAGCTTCAGGACGTATCCGTGGTCCGCGAGGGCCGGGCTCTGGTGGACCAGGTCTCCTGGTCGGTCAAGGAGGGCGAGCGCTGGGTCATCCTGGGCCCGAACGGCGCCGGCAAGACCACCCTCCTCAACCTCGCTTCCACCTACCTCTTCCCCAGCTCGGGCAGCGCCGCCATCCTCGGCGAGACCCTCGGCCGGCCCGGCACCGACGTCTTCGAGCTGCGCCCGCGCATCGGCATGGCAGGCATCGCCATGACCGAGAAGCTCCCCAAGCGCCAGACGGTCCTGGAGACCGTGCTGACCGCCGCGTACGGCATGACCGCCACCTGGCACGAGGACTACGAGGAGATCGACGAGCGGCGCGCCCGCGCCTTCCTCGACCGCCTCGGCATGAGCGACTACCTGGAGCGCACTTTCGGCTCGCTCTCCGAGGGCGAGCGCAAGCGCACCCTCATCGCCCGCGCCCTGATGACCGACCCCGAGCTGCTCCTCCTCGACGAGCCCGCAGCCGGACTCGACCTCGGCGGCCGCGAGGACCTCGTCCGCCGCCTCGGCCGGCTCGCCCGCGACCCCATCGCCCCCTCGATGCTCATGGTCACCCACCACGTCGAGGAGATCCCCCCGGGCTTCACCCACGTCCTCATGATCCGCCAGGGCAAGGTCCTCGCCGCCGGCCCGCTGGAGCTCGAACTCACCTCCCGCAACCTCTCCCTCTGCTTCGGCCTCCCGCTCGTGGTCGAACAGGCGGGCGAGCGCTGGACCGCGCAGGGCCTCCCGCTGTCCTGACCCGGCCCCACGCCGCACAAATGCCAAAGTAAGAACGGCATTTCACACGCTGGGCACCCTGTCGGCGACAGGGGCGTCGGACCTACCATGACCATGTGGAAATCGACGCATGGCTGTGGTGGCTGATCGGCGCGGCAGCGCTCGGCATCGCGCTCGTGGTCACCGCGATGCCCGAGCTCGGCATGCTCGCGGTGGGCGCCGTCGCCGCGGCGGCGGTCACCGGCGTCTTCGGTGGCGGAGCCGTCGCCCAGGTCGTGGTCTTCGCCGTCATCTCGACCGCCGGCATCGCCGTCGTACGGCCCATCGCGAACCGGCATCGCGCCCAGCGGCCCCAACTCGCCACGGGCGTGGACGCGTTGAAGGGCAGACAAGCCGTCGTCCTGGAACGCGTCGACGCCTCCGGCGGCCGGATCAAGCTGGCCGGAGAGGTCTGGTCGGCCCGCGCCCTCGACACCGATCGTGCTTACGAAGTAGGCCAGGAAGTGGATGTCGTGGACATCGAGGGAGCCACTGCGATCGTCATGTGACCTCGCAGGACGTAACTGGAGTGAACTCCTCGCCAGCTACGCGACGGTCTGTCAGACTCGACCAGCAAGATCTTCAACAACCATAAGATCTGCCGAAGTCGCCGAGGCGGAGAAGGGTACGGGGAACGACGATGGAACCGGTCATCATCGTCCTGATCATTCTGGTGGTGTTGGTCTTCATCGCCCTGATCAAGACGATCCAAGTCATCCCACAGGCCAGTGCGGCCATCGTCGAGCGCTTCGGCCGCTACACGCGGACACTGAACGCCGGCCTCAACATCGTCGTCCCGTTCATAGACACCATCCGCAACCGCATCGACCTGCGTGAACAGGTCGTCCCCTTCCCGCCGCAGCCGGTGATCACCCAGGACAACCTGGTGGTCAACATCGACACCGTCATCTACTACCAGGTGACCGACGCGCGGGCCGCGACGTACGAAGTCGCCAGCTACATCCAGGCGATCGAGCAGCTCACCGTCACCACCCTCCGCAACATCATCGGCGGCATGGACCTGGAGCGGACCCTGACCTCCCGCGAGGAGATCAACGCGGCCCTGCGCGGCGTTCTCGACGAGGCCACCGGCAAGTGGGGCATCCGCGTCAACCGCGTCGAGCTCAAGGCGATCGAACCGCCCACCTCCATCCAGGACTCGATGGAGAAGCAGATGCGCGCCGACCGCGACAAGCGCGCCGCGATCCTCCAGGCCGAGGGTGTCCGGCAGTCAGAGATCCTGCGTGCCGAGGGTGAGAAGCAGTCCCAGATCCTGCGCGCCGAAGGTGAGGCCAAGGCGGCCGCCCTGCGCGCCGAGGGCGAGGCCCAGGCCGTCCGTACGGTCTTCGAGGCCATCCACGCCGGAGACCCGGACCAGAAGCTTCTCTCCTACCAGTACCTCCAGATGCTCCCGAAGAT
>NZ_JBHUQX010000397.1:0-8795 GCF_042674225.1 Streptomyces sp. NPDC056948 | reverse complement strand
GGCCGGGCCTCGTCGTGCCTTCGGCCGCTTCGCCGGCGGCGCCGGTTGTCAGTGGTGTTTGGTAAGAATGCAAGCGTGAGCAGCGAGAACGGACAGGCGGACGGCGGTGCGGAGGGTGCGCCGCCCGAGCAGCTCGCGCTCATCCGGGAGAGCGTGCGGAAGGCCAAGACGCCCCGGGCCAAGCCGCGGACCTGGCGGGGAGCCGCGCTCGCCAAGGAGCTGCCTGTGGCGCGCGTCCTCGTCGACAAGGGCGTGCTCCATCTCGACCGGTACTTCGACTATGCCGTGCCCGAGGAGCTGGACGCCGAGGCGCAGCCGGGCGTGCGGGTGCGCGTGCGGTTCGGGGCCGGGCGGCACCGGGTGCGGGACGGACGGCGCGAAGGCGGCGGGCTGATCGACGGGTTCCTCGTCGAGCGACGGGCCGAGTCCGAATACTCCGGGCCGCTGGCCGCCCTCGCCCAGGTCGTGTCGCCCGAGCGGGTGCTGAGCGAGGAACTGCTGGGACTGGCCCGGGCGGTCGCCGACCGGTACGCGGGCAGCCTCGCGGATGTCCTGCAACTCGCCGTGCCACCGCGTAACGCGCGCGCCGAACAGCGCGCTTCGCCCGACCCTCTGCCGCCGCCCCCGGCCCCCGAGGCGGGATCCTGGCAGCGGTACGAGCGGGGAGCGGCCTTCGTGGAGTCCCTGGCGTCCGGCGGTGCGCCACGGGCCGTGTGGAACGCGCTGCCGGGGCCGCAGTGGAGCGAGGAGCTGGCCCGGGCCGTCGCGGCGACACTGGCCTCCGGGCGGGGGGCGCTCGTCGTCCTGCCCGACGGACGGGACGTCGCGCGGGCCGACGCCGCACTGACCTCCCTGCTCGGGGAGGGGCGGCACGCGGTGCTCACCGCCGACGCGGGGCCCGAGAAGCGGTACGCGCAGTGGCTCGCGGTGCGGCGCGGTTCCGTACGGGCTGTGATCGGGACGCGGGCCGCGATGTTCGCGCCGGTTCAGGACCTCGGGCTCGTGGCCCTGTGGGACGACGGGGACGACAGCCACAGCGAGCAGCACGCTCCGCAGCCCCATGCGCGGGAGGTGCTCCTGCTGCGGGCGGCCCAGGACAAGTGCGCCTTCCTGCTGGGCAGCTGGGGCTGCACGGTGGAAGCCGCACAGCTCGTCGAGAGCGGGTGGGCCCGGCCGCTCGTCGCCGGACGGGAGCAGGTCCGGGGAGCCGCTCCGCTCGTGCGCACCGTGGGGGACGGGGACCTCGCCCGGGACGAGGCCGCCCGCGCCGCCCGGCTGCCGACCCTCGCCTGGCAGGCCGTCAGGGAGGGCTTGCGGCACGGTCCGGTGCTGGTGCAGGTGCCCCGGCGGGGATATGTGCCGCGCATGGCGTGTGCCAACTGCCGGGCGCCCGCGCGCTGCCGGCAGTGCTCCGGGCCGCTGGAGACGCGGGACGGCGGTGCCCTGTGCTGCGGATGGTGCGGCCGCGAGGAGAGCGGCTGGCACTGTCCGGAGTGCGGCGCCTTCCGGCTGCGCGCCTCGGTGGTGGGCGCGCGGCGGACCGCCGAGGAACTCGGGCGCGCCTTCCCCGCGGTTCCGGTGCGGACCTCGGGGCGTGAACACGTGCTCGACACGGTCCCGGGGGCGCCCGCGCTGGTGGTGAGCACGCCGGGGGCCGAGCCGGTCGCCGAGGGCGGGTACGCGGCGGCGCTGCTGCTGGACGGGTGGGCCATGCTCGGGCGGCCCGATCTGAGGGCCGGGGAGGACGCCCTGCGGCGGTGGATCGCGGCCGGGGCACTCGTCCGGCCGCAGTCGGCCGGAGGCACGGTGGTGGTCGTCGCCGAGCCGACGCTGCGGCCTGTCCAGGCGCTCGTACGGTGGGATCCCGTCGGTCACGCGGTGCGGGAACTCGCCGAGCGCGCCGAGCTGGGGTTTCCGCCCGTGTCGCGGATGGCGGCCGTGTCGGGGCCGGCGGAGGCGGTGGCCGAGTTTCTCGGTACGGCCGAACTGCCGCCGGAGGCCGAGGTGCTGGGGCCGGTGCCGTTGCCCGTCCCCGCCGCCGGGCGACCGCGCCGGGCGGGGGCGCCGCCGCCCGGGGAGCAGTGGGAGCGCGCGTTGCTGCGGGTGCCGCCCGGGAAGGGGGCCGCGCTGGCCGCCGCGCTCAAGGCCGCGCAGGCCGCGCGGATGGCTCGGGGGAGCGGGAGCGGGACCGGCGTCTGGGTGCGGATCGATCCGGCTGACATCGGATGAGCCGTGGAGCGGGTGAGCTGCCGCGGAAGGTCCGGCGGGGCGTCGCCCGGATGCGCGGCTGCCCTCCCGAAGGCGTCCCGGGAGGGCAGGGCAAGGGCGGTTCAGCCGTTGCGCGGGCCGGGGAACGCCGTCGGCCGTGCCTCGTCGCGGAGTGCGGGGCTGCCTGCCGTCGGCTGCGTGGGCATGGAGCGGGCCGCGGGGACCGTCGGGACCGTGGGCAGGCCGGTGGGCATACTGACCGTGCGACTGCCCGTCGGCTCCGGTGCGCGCTCCGGCTCGGCCGTGGCCGCCTGGGCCGTGGTGGCGGCACGACGTGCGCCGTAACGGCGGTGCACCGCCTGTTTGGTGACCCCGAGCGCGGAGCCCACCGCGTCCCACGAGAAGCCGAGTGAGCGGTCGAAGTCCACGGCCGCCGTGACCAGGGTCTCGACACTGTCCCGCAGCTCCTGGGCGAGACGTACCGTCGGGGCGGGGGCGCGTCCGTAGACGACGAAGCCCGTGGAGGGGCCGGAGCGGCGCGGGCGGTAGACATTGCCCAACTGGGCGGTGAGGGTGCGCAGTGCGTCCACCTGCCGGCGGACCCGCTCGATGTCCCGCACCAGCAAGTGCAGGCTGGCCCGAGCCTGGGCGTCGTGGGTTGCGTGGTCGGCCATGAACAAGCCTCTCGAACCGGCGTTGAAAGGAATGGGCCGTGATCACGGCCCGTTGTGGTCAACTCTGTCTTGACCAACGCGGATTCGCTCCGCGGGTCACGGTGTGGGGGCGTAGGGGCATATGCGTGCGCCTGTTTGCGCGGGGTGTGCGCCTCGGTCTTCGGCCTTCGGCCCGGTGCGGATCGCCGTCGGCGGCTTTCCCGGACGTCGGTCATAGACTGGTGTGCTGCCCGCCGTTCATCCCCGCCCGAGAGGCCCCCACCACCCCATGAAGCTCGTCTTCGCCGGTACACCCGAGGTCGCCGTTCCCGCTCTGGACGCTCTTCTCGCCTCCGGGCGGCACGAGGTGGCCGCTGTCGTCACGCGGCCCGACGCGCCGGCCGGGCGGGGGCGCAGGCTGGTCGCGTCGCCCGTCGCCGAGCGGGCGGAGGAGGCCGGGATCGAGGTGCTGAAGCCCGCGAAGCCGAAGGACCCGGAGTTCCTGGAGCGGCTGCGGGAGATCGCGCCGGACTGCTGTCCCGTCGTCGCTTACGGGGCGCTGCTGCCGCGCGTCGCCCTCGACGTCCCCTCCCACGGCTGGGTCAATCTGCACTTCTCCCTGCTGCCGGCCTGGCGCGGGGCCGCGCCCGTGCAGCACGCCATCATGGCCGGCGACGAGATCACCGGGGCTTCCACGTTCCTGATCGAGGAGGGGCTCGACTCGGGGCCGGTGTACGGGACGGTGACCGAGGAGATCCGGGCCACCGACACCAGCGGGGACCTGCTGACGCGGCTCGCCTTCGCCGGTGCCGGGCTGCTCGCGGCGACCATGGACGGGATCGAGGACGGCACGCTGAAGGCCGTACCGCAGCCGGCCGACGGCATCAGCCAGGCCCCGAAGGTCAACGTCGAGGACGCCCACCTCGACTGGGCCGCTCCCGCGCTGCGCGTCGACCGGATGGTGCGGGGCTGCACCCCGGCTCCCGGCGCCTGGACCACGTTCCGCGGTGAGCGGCTCAAGCTCATCCAGGTCACCCCCGTGCCCGACCGTGCGGACCTCGCCCCGGGGCAGATCTCCGCGGGGAAGAACAACGTGTACGTCGGCACCGGTTCGTACGGCGTCGAGCTGCTGTGGGTGCAGGCCCAGGGCAAGAAGCCGATGAGGGCCGCGGACTGGGCGCGCGGCGTGCGGATCGCCGACGGGGAGCGGCTCGGGGGCTGATGCCCCTGCTCCCGGCGGCGTAGGCTGGACGGCGCACTTCTTCTCATACCCGGAGCACCTTTTTCGTGAGCGAACAGCCCCGTCGGCCCCGCACGTCCGGCAAGCCCTACCGTCGGCCCAAGAAGGACCCCGTCCGCATCCTCGCCTTCGAGGCGCTGAGGGCCGTGGACGAGCGGGACGCCTACGCCAACCTCGTCCTGCCGCCTTTGTTGCGCAAAGCGCGGGAGAACGAGGGACCCGAGAAGTTCGACGCGCGGGACGCGGCGCTCGCCACCGAGCTGGTGTACGGGACGCTGCGGTGGCAAGGGACGTACGACGCGGTCATCGCGACCTGCGTGGACCGGCCGCTCGGGGACGTCGACCCGCCGGTGCTGGACGTGCTGAGCCTCGGTGCGCACCAGTTGCTCGGGACGCGGATCCCGACCCACGCGGCCGTGTCCGCCACCGTCGAGCTCGCGCGCGTCGTGCTCGGCGACGGGCGGGCCAAGTTCGTCAACGCCGTGCTGCGGAAGATCGCGCAGGACGATCTGGACGGCTGGCTCGAGCGGGTCGCGCCGCCCTACGCCGAGGATCCCGAGGACAACCTCGCCATCGTCCACTCGCATCCGCGGTGGGTCGTATCCGCGCTGTGGGATTCCCTCGGCGGTGGGCGCGCCGGCATCGAGGAGTTGCTGCGCGCGGACAACGAGCGGCCCGAGGTGACCCTGGTGGCGCGGCCCGGGCGGGCCACCGCCGAGGAACTGCTCGGTGAGGACGCCGCGGTGCCGGGGCGCTGGTCGCCGTATGCCGTGCGGCTGACCGAGGGCGGCGAGCCGGGCGCCATCGAGGCCGTACGGGACGGGCGCGCGGGCGTGCAGGACGAGGGCAGCCAGCTCGTCGCGATCGCCCTCGCCAACGCGCCGTTGGACGGGCCCGACCGGCGGTGGCTGGACGGGTGCGCGGGGCCCGGCGGCAAGGCCGCGCTGCTCGGCGCCCTCGCCGCCCAGCGGGGCGCGCTGCTGCTCGCCTCCGAGAAGCAGCCGCACCGGGCCGGGCTCGTGGCCAACGCGCTGGACGGCAACCCGGGGCCGTATCAGGTGATCACCGCTGACGGGACCCGTCCGGCGTGGCGGCCCGGCAGCTTCGACCGGGTGCTGGTCGATGTGCCGTGCACCGGCCTGGGTGCCCTGCGGCGCCGCCCCGAGGCACGCTGGCGGCGCCGGCCCGACGACCTGGAGGGGTTCGCGCCGTTGCAGCGCGGGCTGCTGCGCACCGCCCTGGAGTCGGTGCGGGTCGGCGGCGTAGTGGGCTACGCGACGTGCTCGCCGCACCTCGCCGAGACCCGGGCCGTGGTCGCCGACGTGCTCAAGCAGATCCCGGACACCGACCTCGTCGACGCGCGGCCGCTGCTGCCCGGCGTACCGGATCTGGGCGACGGACCCGACGTCCAGCTGTGGCCGCATCTGCACGGGACCGACGCCATGTACCTGGCACTCATTCGTCGGACCGGCTGACCCCCGCTCCGACGCTCTCCTGGTGCGCCGCACCGCCGTCCTCCCTGGCGAGCCGGTGCGGCCACCACACCTTCGGTCCCACGTCCAGGAACAGCGACGTCACCAGGACCGAGCGCACGATGAACGTGTCGATGAGGACACCGAGGGCGACCGCGAAGCCGATCTCGGCGAAGGCGACCATCGGGAGGGTGCCGAGGGCGGCGAACGTGCCGGCCAGCACCAGGCCCGCGGAGGTGATGACCGCGCCGGTGGCGGCGAGCCCCGTGACCACGCCCTGTCCGGTGCCCTTGAGGGCCGCCTCCTCGCGGATGCGGGTGGTGAGGAAGATGTTGTAGTCGATGCCCAGGGCGACCAGGAAGACGAAGACGAACAAGGGGAAGTCGGTCGCCTCGCCCGCGTAGTCGAAGATGTGGCGGAAGGCCAGCGCACTGAGGCCCAGGGCCGCCGTGAAGGACAGGATCACCGTCCCGACCAGCAGCAGCGGGGCGATCAGGGACCGCAGCAGCGCGCACAGGATCAGCAGGACGACGGCCAGGACCAGCGGGATGATCACGATGTTGTCGCGGGTCGTCGCCTTGTCCATGTCGATGAGCCCGGCCGTCCCGCCGCCCACCTGGGCGTCCGCGTCCGGCACCGCGTGCACCGCGTCCCGCACCCTTTCGACGGTCTGCTTGGCCGCCTCGCTGTCCGCCGGATCGGTCAGGGTCGCCTCGAACAGCACCTTGCCCTCGTACACGGGTTTCGTGCCCGGGGGCAGGCCGAGGGAGGTCGGCACGACGCCCTCGGTCCCGGCGACCGCGCGGCCCACCTGCCGGGCCTGCGCCTGGTCGGAGACGATGACGAGCGGGCTGCCGCTGCCGGCGGGGAAGTACCGCTCGGCGACCTCCTGGCCGACGATCGAGTCCGGCTTGCCCGTGAAGGCGTCCGCATTGCTGATGCCCTCCGCGCGAAGCTGGATGAGGCCGAGCGAGCAGACCGCGAGGACGAGAGCCGTCACCGCCCAGACCGTGCGCGGACGGCGGGCGATACCGCGGCCGGTGCGGGCCCAGATACCGCGCCCGCTGGGGTCGGCCGAGCCCAGGTGCGGGATCACCGGCCAGAAGATCCAGCGGCCGAAGATCACCAGTAGGGCCGGGAACAGGGTCATCATCGCCAGGAGGGCGACCGCCACACCGATCGCGGCGACCGGGCCCAGGCCGCTGGTGGAGTTCATCTCCGCGACCAGCAGCACCAGCATGCTCAGCACGACCGTCGCACCGGAGGCGAGCACGGCGGGTCCCGCCCGGTGCAGGGCGCGCGCCATCGCCTCGTGCCGGTCCTCGTGGCGGCGCAGTTCCTCCCGGTAGCGCGCCACGAGCAGCAGCGCGTAGTCCGTCCCCGCGCCGAACACGAGCACCGTGAGGATGCCGGCGCTCTGCCCGTTGACCGTCAGGCCGGCGTATTCGGCGAGGAAATAGATCAGCGCCTGAGCGGTGAAGAGCGCGGCGATCACGGCGAGCAGCGGGACCAGCAGCAGGGTGGGGCTGCGGTAGGTGATCAGCAGCATGACGATGACGACGCCCATGGCCGACACCAGCAGCGTCGAGTCGATGCCCTCGAAGGCCTTGGAGAAGTCCGCTGACGTGCCGCCCGGCCCGGTGATGTGCACGGCGAGGCCGCCGTGACTGTCGCCGGTGATGTCCCGCATGGAGTCGACGGCGGGCGCGAGCTCCTCCCAGCCCTTCTCGTCCATCGTGATCGGTACGAGGATCTCCGCCGCCCGGGGATCGGCCGGCCGGTCGTAGACGGGCCCCCGGGTCTCCGCGCCCCGGACGCCGTGGTCGCGCAGCCGCCTCAGCTCTGCCGCGTCCTCGGTGATCTGCGCGCGGTCCTGTGCGGTGAGCCCGCTGTCCCGGGCGTAGACGACGACCGCGGGGATCTGCTCGGGACGGAAGTCCTTCGACAGCTCCAGGACCTGGGTGGACTCGGCGGACCCCGGCAGCCAGGACGCAGCGTCGTTGTCCTGGGCGTCGGTGAGCTTCATCGCGAACGGCGCCGTCACGAACAGCACGACCAGCCACAACACCAGCACCAGCCACTTGGCCCGCCGCCCGCAGACCAGATGCCCGATGCCCCGGTTGCTCGTCATCCTGACCTCCGCACCCATGCCCTGAAGGGGCCAGTCCCTGGACCCCCACCGCTCGAACCCGGCGCAGCGAATAGGGTGAGGCCATGGCCGCGCAGATCAACCCCAGCATCCTGTCCGCCGACTTCGCTCGCCTCGCGGACGAGGCAAAGGCGGTGGAGGGAGCCGACTGGCTCCACGTCGACGTCATGGACAACCATTTCGTCCCGAACCTCACGCTCGGGGTGCCGGTCGTAGAGTCGCTCGCCCGTGCGACGGACACTCCGCTGGACTGCCATCTGATGATCGAGGCCCCCGATCGATGGGCGCCCCAGTACGTGGAAGCGGGGGCCGGTTCCGTCACCTTCCATGTCGAGGCGGCCGCCGCTCCGGTCCGGCTGGCCCGGGAGATCCGTGCCAAGGGCGCCCGCGCCTCCATGGCGCTGAAGCCCGCGACCCCCATCGAGCCGTACGAGGACCTGCTCCCCGAGCTCGACATGCTCCTGATCATGACGGTCGAACCGGGCTTCGGGGGACAGGCCTTTCTCGACATCATGCTTCCGAAGATTCGCCGCACCCGCGAGTTGATCAGCAAGCACGGTCTGGAGCTCTGGCTCCAGGTCGACGGCGGAGTTTCGGCTTCCACCATCGAGCGGTGCGCCGACGCCGGAGCCGATGTCTTCGTGGCCGGATCGGCGGTCTACGGAGCAAAAGACCCGGCCCAGGCGGTACGTGCACTACGCACGCAGGCTGAGGCGACGACGGCCAAGGCATCCTGGGCCTGCGACCACTGAGCCACAGCAAAGTGAACGGCTCCGATCAGGGCTGATCAAGTGCGCCGGATCTGCAAGGATGAACGGCGAATCCAGAGTGTGAACAGCAGTGAGGAGATCGCCGTGTCGGGTATGTCGGCGGGCCGGTCAGCCATGCGGATGGGACCCGCTGAGCTGGTGCAGGCGGCGGCCATGGCCCGCCGCTTCTACCTCGAGGGCAAGTCCAAGATCCAGATTGCCGAGGAGTTCGGCGTCAGCCGCTTCAAGGTGGCCCGGGTCCTGGAAACCGCCCTCGAACGGGATCTCGTGCGTATCGAGATCCGTGTGCCTGCCGAGCTGGAC
>NZ_JBHUQX010000396.1:0-8802 GCF_042674225.1 Streptomyces sp. NPDC056948 | reverse complement strand
GGCACGGGTGGGCGCAGCGGCACCCCGCTACGCCGGGCTGCGGACCCACCCGGCCTCAGCGAAGACGCCGGGTGGCTCGCGTCATGCCGTTGCCGCTCCTGCCGCCGGCGGCAACGGGGCCAACTGCCGTGTCAGCCATGTCGGTACGCCGCCGAGCAGCCGGAACAGCCGTCGGGCCTCCTCCCGCAGTCGGGACGCCTCCGGCTCGGTCTCCGTGTCGGCCAGGGACACCAGCGCGGGGGCCGTGCCGACGAGATACCCCAGCTCCTCCCGGATCCGCAGCGACTCCGCGAAACCGTGGCGGGCCTCCGCCAACTCCCCGTCCCGCAGGGCGAGTCCGGCCAGATGGCGCCATGTGAACGACAGCAGCAACGGGTTGGCATGCGCCGTAGCCCCCGCGTGCGCACGGCGGTACGCCGCCCGAGCCGCCTGCGGAGAGCTCGTCAGGTTCTCCGCCAGCAGACCGCGACGGAAGTCCAGCAGGGCCCGCTGCGGAACCCCCGGAGGGATCAGCGCGGCCGCCCGCCCCAGCGCGGCCCGCGCCTCGTCGGCCCGGTCCCGCACCGCGAGCAGCGTCGAGGCGTAGGCCAAGTAACCGCGTTCACAAGCGGCCGCGCCCCGCTCGTCGTCGCTGTGGGCCATTGCCTCGGCCGTGCGCAGCGCGTCCTCGGCCTCCTCCCAGCCCTGCTCGGTGTACAGACACCGTTCCACCAGCAACGACGCACGTTGGAGCGCCGCCGCGGGCGTATCCGGCAGCAGCAGGGCGGCCGCGTCGGCCCAGCACCCGCGTGAGCGCAGCCGCCATACCGCGGTCTGGAGGGGATCGTCACCAGCGGTCGTTCCGTTACCAGACATGGCGGTATGCGCCACGTTGCCCTCCCCGAGCACGCCATCGAGCTGTTGAGTGGTGGCGGCATCTCAGCACGAATCGCGGGGCCGGGCCAAGGGGGTGGGTGAAGGATTTCACAAAGTCGTGGGACTCAGGGGCGTCCCGTGTTTGGGACGGGACACCCCGTGTCTCAGCTCATGCGCAGGGCCAGGAAGAAATCCAGCTTGTCCTCGAGCCGCGACAGATCACGGCCCGTCAACTGCTCGATCCGTCCGACCCGGTAGCGCAGCGTGTTGACGTGCAGGTGGAGGCGGCCTGCGCAGCGGGTCCAGGAGCCGTCGCAGTCCAGGAACGCTTCCAGGGTGGGGATCAGCTCGGCCCGGTGCCGGCGGTCGTAGTCCCGGAGGGGGTCCAGGAGGCGGGCCGTGAAGGCGCGGCGGACGTCGTCCGGGACGAACGGGAGCAGGAGGACGTGCGACGCCAGTTCCTGGTGGCCCGCCGCGCAGACCCGGCCCGGGCGGGCCGCCGCCACCCGGCGGGCGTGCCGGGCCTCCTCCAGGGCGCCTCGCAGGCCCTCCGCCGAGTGCACGGCCGCGCTGACGCCGAGGGTGAGGTGCCCGTCGCCGTCGAGGCCTGCCGTGAGGGGGTCCCGTACGGATTCCAGGAGCGCGTCGGCGAGGATGCCGGTCTCGGAGCCGTCGTGCTCCGCCACGACGGCTGGCAGGGGGACCAGGGCGATGGCCTCGTCGCCGGTGTGGGCGACGGCGATGCGGTCGGAGTGCTCCGGGCCCGCCGCCCGGGGGTCGACGAGGATCTCCTCCAGCAGGGCCTGGGCCACCGGGCCGCCCTCGATCTCGTCCCCGTCCCAGTCGACGCGGGCCACGACCACCTGCCAGTGCGGCGCGGCCCCGAGGCCGGGCAGCAGCACCGGCGCGGCCACGCGCAGGCGGGCGGCGATCTCGGCGGGGGCCGCGCCCGTCTGGACCAG
Source organism: Streptomyces sp. NPDC056948 (assembly GCF_042674225.1). Lineage (NCBI taxonomy): Bacteria > Bacillati > Actinomycetota > Actinomycetes > Kitasatosporales > Streptomycetaceae > Streptomyces > Streptomyces sp. NPDC056948. The sequence continues at coordinate 6,985 of NZ_JBHUQX010000396.1, read as the reverse complement.
TTCCAGCACCTCCTGGGCGAGACGGCGGCGGACCGTGCGGGCCGCGTCGCGGCGGTCCCGCTCGACCGCGATGAGCTGGGTGACGCCGTGCAGCAGGTCGAGGCGCTCCTCGGCCCAGTCCCCGGCGTCCGCCTCGACGGCCAGCAGCCAGTCGGACAGCAGGCTCTCGCGGACGTCCCGGGCGGTCTGTGAGGAGCGGCCCGTCGAGCGGATCGGGAACAGGGAGTAGGTGGTGCCGCCCAGGAGGACGCGGTGCGGGGCGCGGCGGCCGGTGCGGGTGGCGGTCAGGTGTTCCGCCGCCAGGCGTCCGCAGGTCTCGGCGGGCAGGGCGGGTCCCGCGGCCTTCGAGCCCGCGATCAGCCGGCCGGTGGGGGCGAGGACCCAGGCCCGCAGGTCCAAATCCGAGCCGAGCAGGTCCAGGACCACGTCCGGGCCGCCGCCCGCCGGTCCCGAGGTCATCATCCGGCGGTGGCGGTCGACCACCGCCGCGAGGTCGCCGGCGCGCTCGCCGGAGACCTGTCGTACGACGTGCTCGGTGATCGTCGCGAACGCCACCGACTCGTGCACCGCGAAGAGCGGGAGACGATGGCGGGCGCAGGCCGTGACCAGGTCGTCCGGGACGTCTCCGAGCTCGGCCTCGCCCGCGGCGAGGGCCGTCACGCCCTGCTGCACCAGGATCCGCACGAAAGGCTCCGAGTCCTCGGCGTCATGGCGCCAGGCCAGGCCCGTGAGCACCAGTTCGCCGCCGGAGAGGTAGCGGCTGGGGTCGCGGAGGTCGGTGGTCATCACGCCGCGCACCGTGCGGTCCAGCTCTTCCTCGCCGCCGAGCAGCTTGAGGCCCAGCGCGTCGGTGTCCAGCAGTGCGCGCAGCCGCATTCTCGTCGCCGCCGTTCTTTGTCTCGAAATCAGTGGTGGATCTTGGTGGGGTGCGGGGTGAACGTCTGTTCGTCGGGCTGGTGAGCGATGTCCACCGGTCCCGAACCGTCTCCCGGCTGTGTCCCAGGTCACGCGGCTGTGTCGCGCGTTTCCACAGGAGAACAAGGAGGTTTCTGATGGCCTCCGTTCATACGAATCTACAAGATGCCCGTCCTGGCCAGCCAACTCCTTCATGGTTTCCGTGACTGACCCCGTCGGAGTACCGGGCTGTGTACTGAGGCCACTACGCGTTAACAGCACATGAACGAGCCGGGACCGCCGCACACGGATTGGCTCAATCTGAACGCCCCACGAAGAGACGGAGAAGAGAGCCGGTCATGGACTTCCTTCGCCCCGCCAGCTGGGAGGAGGCGCTCGCCGCGAAAGCCGAGCACCCCACAGCTGTGCCGATTGCGGGTGGCACCGACGTGATGGTCGAGATCAACTTCGACCACCGCCGGCCCGAGTACCTCATGGACCTGAACCGCGTTGGCGACCTCTCCGAGTGGGAGGTCGGCGAGGAGAGCGTACGGCTGGGTGCCTCCGTGCCGTACACGAGGATCATGGAGAACCTGCGCACCGAACTGCCGGGGCTGGCTCTCGCCTCGCACACGGTCGCCTCCCCGCAGATCCGCAACCGCGGCGGCGTCGGCGGCAACCTAGGCACCGCCTCCCCGGCCGGCGACGCCCACCCCGCCCTGCTCGCCGCGGGTGCCGAGGTGGAGGTCGAGTCGGTGCGCGGGTCGCGCCGGATCCCGATCGACGAGTTCTACCAGGGCGTGAAGCGCAACGCGCTGGCGGCCGACGAGCTGATCCGGGCCGTGCACGTGAAGAAGGCCGACGGTCCGCAGCAGTTCTCCAAGGTGGGGACCAGGAACGCGATGGTCATCGCCGTGTGTGCGTTCGGGCTCGCGCTGCACCCCGAGACGCGCACAGTGCGGACCGGGATCGGTTCGGCCGCCCCGACCCCCGTTCGGGCCAAGGCCGCCGAGGAATTCCTGAACGCCGCTCTGGAGGAGGGCGGCTTCTGGGACAACGGGAAGATCGTCACCCCGTCGGTCGCCAAGCAGTTCGCGGACCTGTGCTCCGCCGCCTGCAACCCGATCGACGACGTCCGGGGCACCGCGAGCTACCGCCGCCACGCCGTCGGCGTCATGGCCCGCCGCACGCTGACCTGGACCTGGGAGTCCTACCGCGGCGCCCGCCGCCTTACGGAGGGAGCCGCGTAATGCGCGTCAACTTCACGGTCAACGGCCGTCCGCAGGAAGCCGACGACGTGTGGGAGGGCGAGTCCCTGCTGTACGTGCTGCGGGAGCGCATGGGCCTTCCCGGGTCGAAGAACGCCTGCGAGCAGGGCGAGTGCGGCTCGTGCACGGTCCGGCTCGACGGAGTGCCGGTGTGCTCGTGCCTGGTGGCCGCCGGGCAGGCGGAGGGCCGCGAGATCGTCACCGTAGAGGGGCTCGCCGACTTCGCCAAGCAGCGTGCCGAGCACGGCGGCTGTGCGACCGGGGCCTGCGGTACCTCGTTGCAGAGTGCCCAGGTGGGGGTCCCCCCGGGCGAAGCCTGGGGGAGGCAGGCCACGGGCACCGACTCGCAGACCGGCGAGGGCACCGGACTCTCCCCGATCCAGCAGGCGTTCATCGACGCCGGCGCCGTCCAGTGCGGCTTCTGCACGCCCGGTCTGCTGGTCGCCGCCGACGAGATGCTGGAGCGGAACCCCGATCCGAGCGACGCGGACATCCGCGAGGCGCTGTCGGGCAACCTGTGCCGTTGCACCGGCTACGAGAAGATCATGGACGCGGTCCGCCTGGCGGCCGCCCGTCAGGGAGAGGCGGTCTGAGCATGCCCACCAATGGCGCACCCACGAAGATCACCCAGGGCTCCCGGACCAAGGGCGGCATCGGCGAGTCCACGCTCCGCCCGGACGGCACCCTCAAGGTCACCGGCGAGTTCGCGTACTCGTCCGACATGTGGCACGAGGACATGCTGTGGGGCCAGATCCTCCGGTCGACCGTCGCGCACGCCGAGATCGTGTCCATCGACACGAGCGAGGCACTGGCCCTGCCGGGCGTCTACGCCGTGCTGACGTACGACGACCTGCCCACCGAGGTGAAGAACTACGGCCTGGAGATCCAGGACACGCCGGTCCTCGCCCACGGCAAGGTCCGCCATCACGGAGAGCCGGTCGCGATCGTCGCCGCCGATCATCCGGAGACGGCCCGGCGCGCCGCCGCGAAGATCAAGGTCGACTACCGCGAACTGCCCGTCATCACCGACGAGGCGTCCGCGACCGCGCCGGACGCGATCCTCGTCCACGAGGGCCGCGACGACCACCACGCCGGGCACGTCCCGCACCCGAACATCGTCCACCGCCAGCCGATCATCCGCGGTGATGTCGATGCCGCACGGCAGCGGGCCGACGTCATCGTCGAGGGCGAGTACACCTTCGGCATGCAGGACCAGGCCTTCCTCGGTCCCGAGTCCGGCCTCGCCGTACCGGAGGAGGACGGCGGCCTCCACCTCTACATCGCCACCCAGTGGCTGCACAGCGATCTGCGCCAGATCGCGCCCGTGCTCGGCCTGCCCGAGGACAAGGTGCGGATGACACTGTCCGGCGTCGGCGGCGCGTTCGGCGGCCGCGAGGACCTGTCGATGCAGATCCACGCCTGTCTGCTGGCGCTGCGGACGGGCAAGCCCGTCAAGATCGTCTACAACCGGTTCGAGTCCTTCTTCGGGCACGTCCATCGCCACCCGGCGAAGCTGTACTACGAGCACGGGGCCACGCGTGACGGCAAGCTGACCCATATGAAGTGCCGGATCGTCCTGGACGGCGGCGCCTACGCCTCGGCCTCCCCGGCGGTCGTCGGCAACGCCTCCTCGCTGTCCGTCGGCCCGTACGTGATCGAGGACGTGGACATCGAGGCCATCGCCCTCTACACCAACAACCCGCCCTGCGGCGCCATGCGCGGCTTCGGCGCGGTCCAGGCGTGCTTCGCCTACGAGGCGCAGATGGACAAGGTGGCCCGGGAGCTCGGCATGGACCCGGTGGAGTTCCGGCAGCTCAACGCCATGGAACAGGGCACGCTCCTGCCGACGGGCCAGCCCGTCGACTCTCCGGCTCCCGTCGCCGAACTCCTGCGCCGCGTCAAGGCGATGCCGATGCCGCCGGAGCGCCAGTGGGAGTCCAGCGAGGGCGCCGACGTACGGCAGCTACCGGGCGGCCTGTCCAACACCACGCACGGGGAAGGCGTCGTACGCGGTGTCGGCTACGCGGTCGGCATCAAGAACGTGGGCTTCTCCGAGGGGTTCGACGACTACTCGACCGCGAAGGTGCGGATGGAGGTCGTGGGCGGTGAGCCCGTGGTCACCGTCCACACGGCCATGGCCGAGGTCGGCCAGGGCGGTGTCACCGTCCACGCGCAGATCGCCCGCACCGAGCTGGGCGTCGCGCAGGTCACCATCAACCCGGCCGACACCCGGGTGGGCAGCGCCGGTTCGACCTCCGCCTCCCGGCAGACGTACGTCACCGGCGGTGCCGTGAAGAACGCCTGCGAGATCGTCCGCGAGAAGGTCCTGGAGATCGGGCGCCGTAAGTTCGGCTCCTACCACCCGGCCTGGGCGACGGCCGAGCTGCTGCTGGAGGGCGGCAAGGTCGTCACGGACGGCGGTGAGGTCCTCGGCGACCTGGCCGACGTCCTGGAGGGCGAGACCGTCGAGGTCGAGGAGGAGTGGCGGCACCGGCCGACCGAGGCCTTCGACCTGCGCACCGGGCAGGGCAACGGGCACGTCCAGTACTCCTTCGCCGCGCACCGTGCCGTCGTCGAGGTCGACACCGAGCTCGGGCTGGTGAAGGTCATCGAGCTGGGCTGTGCCCAGGACGTCGGCAAGGCGCTCAACCCGCTGTCCGTGCTCGGCCAGATCCAGGGCGGCACGACACAGGGCCTGGGCGTGGCGGTCATGGAGGAGATCGTCGTCGACCCCAAGACGGCGAAGGTGAAGAACCCCTCCTTCACCGACTACCTGATCCCGACCATCCTCGACACGCCGACCATCCCGGTCGACGTCCTCGAACTCGCCGACGAGCACGCCCCGTACGGGCTGCGCGGTATCGGCGAAGCACCCACCCTGTCGTCGACGCCGGCGGTCCTCGCGGCCATCCGGAACGCGACCGGGCTCGAGCTGAACCGGACTCCGGTACGGCCCGAGCACCTGACGGGTACGTCACTCTCCGAGGCCTGAACAGGAGAGTTCCGTCCGGGGGAACCGCGTTCCCGTGTCCCCCGGACCCCCTTTCGTTCGTCTCGGGCCGTCCCCCGGGTCGTGCATCCCAACCCCCTGTGAAACTTGGGAGTAGGCCCACATGACCCAGCAGTCAGTAGAGCCGAGGACCACAGCCGAGGACGCGGGCGAAGGCACCCGCGTCCCGGCCGGACGGTCCTGGCTCGACCGGTACTTCCACATATCCGGCAGAGGATCGACGGTCGCGCGTGAGGTGCGCGGCGGCGTCACCACCTTCATGGCGATGGCGTACATCCTCCTGCTCAACCCTCTGATCCTGTCCGGCAAGGACGTGGCGGGGGACACCCTCGCGCAGAAGGGCCTGATCACCGCGACCGCGTTCGCGGCGGCCCTCACCACGCTGCTGATGGGTTTCGTCGGCAAGGTGCCGCTCGCCCTCGCCGCGGGCCTGTCCGTCTCCGGAGTCCTCGCCTCCCAGGTCGCGCCCGAGATGACCTGGCCGCAGGCGATGGGCATGTGCGTGATGTACGGCGTGATCATCATGCTGCTGGTCGTCACCGGCCTGCGCGAGATGATCATGAACGCGATCCCGCTCGCGCTCAAGCACGCCATCACCATGGGCATCGGCCTGTTCATCGCCCTCATCGGCTTCTACAAGTCCGGCTTCGTGCACCAGGGGAAGGCGACCCCCGTCACGCTCGGCCCGGCGGGTGAACTGGCCGGCTGGCCGGTCCTGCTCTTCGCCGGCACCCTGCTGCTGATCTTCATGCTCCAGGCCCGGAACATCCCGGGCGCCATCCTCATCGGCATCGTCGGCGGCACGGTCGTGGCCGCGATCCTGAACGCGGCCGGTGTCGTCGACCCCAAGCAGTGGGCGGCCGGGGCACCCGAACTGCACGGCAGCGCGGTGTCCATGCCCGACTTCTCGCTCTTCGGGAACGTGGAGTTGGGCGGCTGGGGCGAGGTCGGCGCGATGACCGTCGGCATGATCGTCTTCACGCTGGTGCTGGCCGGGTTCTTCGACGCGATGGCGACCATCATCGGCGTCGGCACCGAGGCCAAGCTCGCCGACGACAAGGGCCGGATGCCGGGCCTGTCCAAGGCGCTGTTCATCGACGGGGCCGGCGGCGCGATCGGAGGCGTGTCCGGCGGCTCGGGGCAGACGGTGTTCATCGAGTCCGCGACGGGTGTCGGGGAGGGCGCGCGCACCGGCCTCGCCTCGGTCGTCACCGGTGCGTTCTTCGCGGCCTGCCTGTTCTTCACGCCGCTCACGGCGATCGTGCCGCAGGAGGTCGCGTCCGCCGCCCTCGTCGTCATCGGCGCGATGATGCTGATGAACGCCCGGCACGTGGACTGGGCCGACCGGGCCACCGCCATCCCGGTGTTCCTGACGGTCGTCCTGATGCCGTTCACGTACACCATCACCACCGGTGTCGCCGCGGGCGTCATCTCCTACGTCGCCATCAAGACCGCCCAGGGCAAGGTGCGCGAGATCGGCGCCTTCATGTGGATCCTGACGGCGGTGTTCCTCGTGTACTTCGCCCTCAACCCGATCGAGAGCTGGCTGGGCGTCCACTGACGCCCGGCGCGGCAGCCTCGCAGCCTCAAGGAGACCGAGACAGATGCTGGACATCGCCCAGGAGCTGAACCGGTGGGTGGAGCAGGGCCGTGACTTCGCCGTGGCCACCGTGGTGGCCGTCGGCGGCAGCGCGCCCCGCCAGCCGGGCGCCGCGCTCGCGGTGGACGCCGAGGGCACGGCGATCGGCTCGGTCTCCGGCGGCTGTGTGGAGGGCGCGGTCTACGAGCTGTGCGCACAGGCGCTCCAGGACGG
>NZ_JBHUQX010000395.1:0-8803 GCF_042674225.1 Streptomyces sp. NPDC056948 | reverse complement strand
GGTTCCGGCCACCCCGGCGGCACGTTTCTGCGCTGCCCGCTGAGGGCTCAGCCCTCCTCGTGGGAGGCGACCGCGCGGCGCGCGTCCGCGTCCAGGACACCCCAGCTGATCAGCTGTTCGGTGAGGACCGACGGCGACTGGTCGTAGATGACGGCGAGTGTGCGCAGATCGTCCTGGCGGATCGAGAGCACCTTGCCGTTGTAGTCACCGCGCTGCGACTGGATCGTGGCCGCGTAGCGCTGCAGAGGGCCCGCCTTCTCGGCCGGCACCGTGGCCAGCCGCTCCAGGTCCAGGACCAGCTTCGGCGGCGGCTCGGCGGCGCCGCCCGGAGTGGTGCCCGGGAGAAGCTCCTGCACGGGAACGCCGTAGAAGTCCGCCAGTTCGGCGAGGCGCTGTACGGTCACGGCGCGGTCGCCGCGCTCGTACGAACCGACCACGACCGCCTTCCAGCGTCCCTGGGACTTCTCCTCGACACCGTGGAGGGAAAGGCCCTGCTGGGTGCGGATCGCCCGGAGCTTGGCCCCGAGCTGTTTGGCGTATTCGCTGGACATATAGCTCCCCGGCACTGTGTCGACGCGATCAGCTGTGTTGCCGGACCGCGCGGCTGGTAACTCACTGTGAGGTTACGCAGCGTTACTCTGCCGCGTCAAGCCGAATGGTCCGCACCGACGCTTCCGTGGTATCGGCACTCTGTTAGGCCGAACGGGTGATTCGAGGGGGCTATCGGAATGATCGCGGGGACCTGCTACCGTGTATGGCGCAATCCCGACGTCCTTTAAGGTCCGTCCCGTGAGGCGGAGAAGGGGGTCCGTTTCGTATGGACACGCACGACACGCACGACACGCAGTCCGATGCCCGGCCCGTTCTCGAAGGGCCCGACATCGCGCGGGTACTGACCCGCATCGCCCATGAGATCGTCGAGCGCGCCAAGGGCGCCGACGACGTGGTGCTCCTCGGCATTCCGACCCGGGGCGTCTTCCTCGCCCGGCGGCTCGCCGACAAGCTCGAGCAGATCACCGAGCGCAAGGTTCCGTGCGGCTCGCTCGACATCACCATGTACCGCGACGACCTGCGCATGCACCCACCGCGTGCGCTGGCCCGCACCGAGATCCCCGGTGACGGCATCGACGGCAAGCTGGTCGTCCTCGTCGACGACGTGCTCTTCTCCGGCCGCACCATCCGGGCCGCCCTCGACGCGCTGAACGACATCGGGCGCCCGCGCGCGGTGCAGCTCGCCGTCCTCGTCGACCGCGGTCACCGCGAACTGCCCATCCGCGCCGACTACGTCGGCAAGAACCTCCCCACGTCGTTGCGGGAGACGGTCAAGGTCCAGCTCGCCGAGGAGGACGGTCGCGACACCGTGCTGCTCGGTGCCAAGCAGACCTCCCAGTAGCGCTTCAGGCGTACGCCGCTGTCGTACGCCGGCTCAGTGCGCCCCCGCGCGCACCCGTCTGCCCGAATTCTCCTGAACTGCCTTACGGAGCCTGACAGATGCAGCGTCATCTCATCTCGGCCGCCGACCTCACCCGCGACGACGCCGTCCTGATCCTCGACACCGCCGAGGAGATGGCCCGGGTCGCCGACCGGCCGATCAAAAAACTGCCCATCCTGCGTGGCCGCACGATCGTCAACCTCTTCTTCGAGGACTCCACCCGGACCCGGATCTCCTTCGAGGCCGCCGAGAAGCGGCTGTCCGCGGACGTCATCAACTTCTCCGCCAAGGGCTCCAGCGTCTCCAAGGGTGAGTCCCTGAAGGACACCGCCCAGACCCTGGAGGCCATGGGCGTCGACGCCGTGGTCATCCGGCACGGCTCCTCGGGAGCCCCGTACCGGCTGGCGAACTCCGGCTGGATCGACGCGGCCGTCGTCAACGCGGGCGACGGCACCCACCAGCACCCCACGCAGGCCCTGCTGGACGCCTTCACCATGCGCCGCCGTCTGGTCGGCCCGGACGCCGGGATCGGCCAGGACCTCGCCGGCAGGCGCATCACCATCGTCGGCGACATCCTGCACAGCCGGGTCGCCCGCTCCAACGTCGACCTGCTGCACACCCTGGGCGCCGAGGTCACCCTCGTCGCCCCGCCGACCCTGGTGCCCGTCGGCATCGAGACCTGGCCCTGCGAGGTGTCGTACGACCTCGACAGCACGCTGCCCAAGTCCGACGCGGTGATGATGCTGCGCGTCCAGCGCGAGCGCATGAACGCCGCCTTCTTCCCGACCGAGCGCGAGTACTCCCGGCGCTACGGCCTCGACGGCGAGCGCATGGCGCGGATGCCCGAGCACGCCATCGTGATGCACCCCGGCCCGATGGTCCGCGGCATGGAGATCACCGCCGAGGTCGCCGACTCCGACCGCTGCACCGTCGTGGAGCAGGTCGCAAACGGAGTGTCCATCCGGATGGCCGTCCTGTACCTGCTGCTCGGTGGCAACGAACCCGCCGTCACCCAGTCCCGTACCGAGGAGAAGTAAGACTGATGAGCAAGATTCTGATCCGTGGTGCGAAGGTGCTGGGCGGCGAGCCGCAGGACGTGCTGATCGACGGCGGGACGATCGCCGAGGTCGGGGCCGGCCTGAGCGCCGAGGGCGCCGAGATCGTCGAGGCCGACGGCAAGGTGCTGCTGCCGGGCCTGGTCGATCTGCACACCCATCTGCGCGAGCCCGGCCGTGAGGACTCCGAGACCGTCCTGACCGGCACGCGGGCGGCGGCCGGCGGCGGCTACACCACCGTGTTCGCCATGGCCAACACCTTCCCGGTCGCCGACACCGCCGGTGTCGTCGAGCAGGTCTGGCGGCTCGGCAAGGAGCACGGCTACTGCGACGTCCAGCCCATCGGTGCCGTCACCGTCGGCCTGGAGGGCAGGAAGCTCGCCGAGCTGGGCGCCATGCACGAGTCGGCCGCCGGTGTCACCGTCTTCTCCGACGACGGCAAGTGCGTCCACGACGCGGTGATCATGCGCCGCGCCCTGGAGTACGTGAAGGCCTTCGGCGGTGTCGTCGCGCAGCACGCGCAGGAGCCGCGGCTGACCGAGGGCGCCGAGATGAACGAGGGCATCGTCTCCGCCGAGCTGGGGCTCGGGGGCTGGCCCGCGGTGGCCGAAGAATCGATCATCGCCCGGGATGTCCTGCTCGCCGACCACGTCGGCTCCCGCGTCCACATCTGTCACCTGTCGACCGCCGGCTCCGTCGAGATCGTCCGCTGGGCCAAGTCCCGCGGCATCGCCGTCACCGCCGAGGTCACCCCGCACCACCTGCTCCTGACCGACGAGCTGGTCCGCTCGTACAACCCGGTCTACAAGGTCAACCCGCCGCTGCGCACCGAGCGCGACGTGCTGGCCCTGCGCGAGGCGCTCGCCGACGGCACGATCGACATCGTCGCCACCGACCACGCCCCGCACCCGCACGAGGACAAGGACTGCGAGTGGGCCGCGGCCGCCATGGGCATGGTCGGCCTGGAGACCGCGTTGTCAGTGGTGCAGGAGACCATGGTCGACACGGGTCTGCTGGACTGGGCCGGCGTCGCCGACCGGATGTCCGTCAAGCCCGCGCAGATCGGACAGGCCACGGGCCACGGACGTCCCGTCTCGGCAGGTGAGCCCGCCAACCTCACCCTGGTCGACACGGCATACCGTGGGCTGGTGGAACCCGCGGGCTTCGCCTCGCGCAGCCGCAACACCCCCTACGAGGGGCGCGAGCTGCCGGGCCGTGTGACGCACACATGGCTGCGGGGCAAGGCCACGCTCGTCGACGGGAAGCTCACGTGACACCTGTATTCCTGCTGGCCGCCGAGAAGGAATCGGCGCAAGTGACCGACTGGGCCGCCCGCATCGGCTGGGTCGTCGGCCTCGCCCTCTTCGTCGCGCTCGTCTACTGGCTGATGCGCGAGGGCTGGAAGTGGCGCGGCACCCTCCAGGGCGACCTGCCCGAGCTGCCCACCGCCCCGGACGACCCGGGCCCCGCGAAGCTGGGCATGAGCGGCCGCTACCACGGCTCCACCACGGCCGGTCAGTGGCTCGACCGCATCGTGGCCCAGGGCCTGGGCACCCGCAGCCGCGCCGAGCTCACCCTCACGGACGCCGGCCTCGACGTCGTACGCCCCGGGGCGAGCGACTTCTTCGTCCCGGCCGCGCGGCTCCGTGAGGCCCGGCTCGACAAGGGCATCGCGGGCAAGGTCCTCACCGAGGGCGGCCTGCTGATCGTCACCTGGGCGCACGGCGACCGGCTGATCGACTCCGGGTTCCGCTCCGACCACGCGGCCGAGCACAACGAGTGGGTCGAGGCCCTCAACTCCATGATCGAAACGAACACCAGGGAAGGCGTCGAACGATGACCACCTCCACAAGGGGAGCTGCCAGGACTCCCGCCGTACTCGTCCTGGAGGACGGCCGGATCTTCCGCGGCCGTGCCTACGGGGCCGTGGGGGAGACCTTCGGCGAAGCGGTGTTCTCCACCGGCATGACCGGCTACCAGGAGACGCTCACCGACCCCTCGTACCACCGCCAGGTCGTGGTGATGACCGCCCCGCACGTCGGCAACACCGGCGTGAACGACGAGGACCCCGAGTCCAAGCGCATCTGGGTCGCCGGGTACGTCGTGCGCGACCCCGCGCGCGTGCCGTCCAACTGGCGCTCCCGGCGCTCGCTGGACGAGGAGCTCGCGACGCAGGGCGTCGTCGGCATCTCCGGCATCGACACCCGCGCCCTCACGCGTCACCTGCGCGAGCGCGGCGCCATGCGCGTCGGCATCTTCAGCGGCGAGGCGGTGCGGGAGGACGGCGCGCTGCTGGCCCGCGTCCAGGAAGCCCCCCAGATGAAGGGCGCGAACCTCTCCGCCGAGGTCGCCACCACCGAGCCGTACGTCGTGCCCGCCGTCGGCGAGAAGAAGTTCACCGTCGCCGCCGTCGACCTCGGCATCAAGGGCATGACCCCGCACCGCATGGCCGAGCGCGGCATAGAGGTGCACGTGCTCCCGGCCACCGCGACCGTCGAGGACGTCTACGCGGTCAACCCGGACGGCGTGTTCTTCTCCAACGGCCCGGGCGACCCGGCCACCGCCGACCACCCCGTCTCCGTCATGCGGGGCGTCCTGGAGCGCGGCACCCCGCTCTTCGGCATCTGCTTCGGCAACCAGATCCTGGGCCGCGCGCTCGGCTTCGGCACCTTCAAGCTGAAGTACGGCCATCGCGGCATCAACCAGCCGGTGCAGGACCGTACGACCGGCAAGGTCGAGGTCACCGCGCACAACCACGGCTTCGCCGTCGACGCACCGCTCGACCAGGTCTCCGAGACCCCGTTCGGCCGCGCCGAGGTGTCGCACGTCTGCCTGAACGACAACGTGGTGGAGGGGCTGCAGCTCCTCGACCGCCCCGCGTTCAGCGTCCAGTACCACCCCGAAGCGGCAGCCGGCCCGCACGACGCCGCCTACCTGTTCGACCGCTTCGTATCCCTGATGGAGGGCCAGCGTGCCTAAGCGCACCGATATCCAGTCCGTCCTGGTCATCGGCTCCGGCCCGATCGTCATCGGCCAGGCCGCCGAGTTCGACTACTCCGGCACCCAGGCGTGCCGCATCCTGCGCGCCGAGGGTCTCCGGGTCGTCCTGGTGAACTCCAACCCGGCGACGATCATGACCGACCCGGAGATCGCCGACGCCACCTACGTCGAGCCGATCACCCCCGAGTTCGTCGAGAAGATCATCGCCAAGGAGCGCCCGGACGCCCTGCTGCCCACCCTGGGCGGCCAGACGGCCCTCAACACGGCCATCTCGCTGCACGAGGCGGGGACCCTCGACAAGTACGGCGTCGAGCTCATCGGCGCCAACGTCGAGGCGATCAACAAGGGCGAGGACCGCGACCTCTTCAAGGACGTCGTCGAGGCCGTCCGCGCGAAGATCGGGCACGGCGAGTCCGCCCGCTCGGTCATCTGCCACTCGATGGACGACGTCCTCCAGGGCGTCGAGACGCTCGGCGGCTACCCGGTCGTCGTCCGCCCGTCCTTCACCATGGGCGGCGCAGGCTCCGGCTTCGCGCACGACGAGGAGGAGCTGCGCCGCATCGCCGGCCAGGGCCTCACGCTCTCGCCGACCACCGAGGTGCTCCTGGAGGAGTCCATCCTCGGCTGGAAGGAGTACGAGCTGGAGCTGATGCGCGACAAGCACGACAACGTCGTGGTCGTCTGCACCATCGAGAACTTCGACCCCATGGGCGTGCACACCGGAGACTCGATCACGGTCGCCCCGGCGATGACCCTCACCGACCGCGAGTACCAGACCCTGCGCGACATCGGCATCGCCGTCATCCGCGAGGTCGGCGTCGACACCGGTGGCTGCAACATCCAGTTCGCGGTGAACCCCGAGGACGGTCGCGTGATCGTCATCGAGATGAACCCGCGTGTCTCGCGTTCCTCGGCGCTCGCCTCCAAGGCCACCGGCTTCCCGATCGCCAAGATCGCCGCCAAGCTCGCCGTCGGCTACACGCTCGACGAGATCCCGAACGACATCACGCAGGAGACCCCGGCCTCCTTCGAGCCGACGCTCGACTACGTGGTCGTGAAGGCCCCGCGCTTCGCCTTCGAGAAGTTCCCGAGCGCGGACGCCACCCTCACCACCACCATGAAGTCGGTCGGCGAGGCCATGGCCATCGGCCGCAACTTCACCGAGGCCTTCCAGAAGGCCCTGCGTTCGCTGGAGAAGAAGGGCAGCCAGTTCACGTTCGTCGGCGAGCCCGGATCCGCCGGCGACAAGGACGAGCTGCTCCGCGAGTCCGTCCGCCCCACCGACGGCCGCATCAACACCGTCATGCAGGCCATCCGCGCGGGCGCCACGCCCGAGGAGGTCTTCGAGTACACGAAGATCGACCCGTGGTTCGTCGACCAGCTCTTCCTCATCAAGGAGATCGCGGACGAGCTGGCCGGGGCGCCGGAGCTGACCGCCGACCTGCTCGCCGAGGCCAAGCGGCACGGCTTCTCCGACACGCAGATCGGTGAGATCCGCGGCCTGCGCGAGGACGTCGTCCGCGAGGTCCGGCACGCGCTGGGCATCCGCCCGGTCTACAAGACGGTCGACACCTGCGCCGCCGAGTTCGCCGCGAAGACGCCGTACTTCTACTCCTCCTACGACGAGGAGACCGAGGTCGCCGCGCGCGAGAAGCCCGCGGTCATCATCCTGGGCTCCGGCCCGAACCGCATCGGCCAGGGCATCGAGTTCGACTACTCCTGCGTCCACGCCTCCTTCGCGCTGAGCGACGCGGGCTACGAGACCGTGATGGTCAACTGCAACCCGGAGACCGTCTCCACGGACTACGACACCTCCGACCGCCTGTACTTCGAGCCGCTGACGCTCGAGGACGTGCTGGAGATCGTCCACGCCGAGCAGCAGGCCGGACCCGTCGCGGGCGTCGTCGTCCAGCTCGGCGGCCAGACCCCGCTGGGCCTGTCGCAGGCGCTCAAGGACAACGGCGTGCCGATCGTGGGCACCTCCCCGGAGGCCATCCACGCCGCCGAGGACCGGGGCGCCTTCGGACGGGTCCTCCAGGAGGCCGGCCTCCCGGCCCCCAAGCACGGCACCGCCACCACCTTCGCCGAGGCCAAGGCCATCGCCGACGAGATCGGCTACCCGGTCCTGGTGCGTCCGTCGTACGTCCTCGGCGGGCGCGGCATGGAGATCGTCTACGACGAGACGCGCCTGGAGGCGTACATCGCCGAGTCGACGGAGATCAGCCCGTCCCGGCCGGTCCTGGTCGACCGGTTCCTCGACGACGCGATCGAGATCGACGTCGACGCGCTCTACGACGGCCAGGAGCTCTACCTCGGCGGCGTCATGGAGCACATCGAGGAGGCCGGCATCCACTCCGGCGACTCGGCGTGCGCCCTGCCCCCGATCACGCTCGGCGGCTTCGACATCAAGCGCCTGCGGGCCTCCACGGAGGGCATCGCGCGCGGTGTCGGGGTGCGCGGCCTGATCAACATCCAGTTCGCGCTGGCGGGCGACATCCTCTATGTCCTGGAGGCCAACCCGCGTGCCTCCCGGACCGTCCCCTTCACCTCGAAGGCGACGGCGGTGCCGCTGGCCAAGGCCGCCGCCCGGATCTCGCTGGGCGCGACCATCGCCGAGCTGCGCGCCGAGGGCCTGCTCCCGGCCACCGGCGACGGCGGCGAGCTCCCGCTCGACGCGCCGATCTCCGTCAAGGAGGCCGTCATGCCGTGGTCGCGCTTCCGCGACATCCACGGCCGCGGCGTCGACACGGTCCTCGGCCCGGAGATGCGCTCCACGGGCGAGGTCATGGGCATCGACTCCGTCTTCGGCACGGCGTACGCCAAGTCGCAGGCGGGCGCCTACGGCCCGCTGCCCACCAAGGGCCGCGCCTTCATCTCGGTCGCCAACCGCGACAAGCGCTCGATGATCTTCCCGGCGCGCGAGCTGGTCGCCCACGGCTTCGAGCTGATGGCCACGTCCGGCACGGCCGAGGTGCTCAAGCGCAACGGCATCAACGCCACCGTCGTGCGCAAGCAGTCCGAGGGCACCGGCCCGAACGGCGAGAAGACCATCGTCCAGCTCATCCACGACGGCGAGGTCGACCTCATCGTCAACACCCCGTACGGCACGGGCGGCCGCCTCGACGGCTACGACATCCGTACGGCGGCCGTGGCACGGTCCGTGCCGTGCCTGACGACGGTCCAGGCGCTCGCGGCGGCGGTCCAGGGCATCGACGCCCTAAACCGCGGCGACGTGAGCGTCCGGTCGCTCCAGGAACACGCGGAACATCTGACCGCGGCCCGCGACTAGCAGCCCCGAGGGGGACACCGGAAACGG
>NZ_JBHUQX010000394.1:0-8823 GCF_042674225.1 Streptomyces sp. NPDC056948 | reverse complement strand
GGGCCGGGCCGCGCGCGGCGAGCGGATGCGAGCCGCCTTGAACCAGTAAAGAAAGTTGTAACTCAGTCGGTGGCGTGGGGCTTGAAGTCGTACGCACACGCGGGAAGTTCGCTGCCTCGGCGGTGAGCGAGGGGCAGGAAGAGCACTGGCCGGATCGTCCAGGTGATGCGGGTGGTGGCGTGCATGACTGTCACCGTGCAGGGCTCGGATCGCAGGAGAGCTCTTCTGGTGTCGGCACGTTCCTCGTACAGCCATGCCCATGCTTCGTCGCAGGCTGCGGTGTCCAGTGCCGGGGTGATGGTCCTGAGCGCGACGGCTACCCATCTGTCGGCTTGGGGAGCGGAGTACGCGTCGAACGATGCATGCAGAGTCGGTTGCTCCGAGTTGTTGGTGAGGTCCTGGGTCCAGCACTCGCACCAGTAGCCACGCGGGAGTCCGGTCACGAGGTCACTCCCGGCGGGTAGGCAACGAGCACGTAGCGGGTGTTCTCGTCGTACAGGGTGAGTTGGTAGGCAGTGCCCCCGGTCAGGTAGGCGAAGGCACGCTCGTGCTCCGCCTCGTCCCTCAACCAATGACGCCCCGGCTGGGCGTACGCCGCGTCGAGCTGGTCCGTGACGTTCCTCGTCCGCTCGCGCAGCCAACGCAGTGCGAGGCGGGGACTTGCTGTGTCGAGTGCTCCCAGAGGGATGGAGCGGGTCTCGTATGCGGGGTAGGCCACTGCCCAGCAGCGGTATGCAGCGCCGTGTTCGGCGGCGGCTAAGCGCTCGTGAGGAGTCGCCGTCACCATGCGCGTCCTCCGGGTCGTGCGCTCGCGAAGAGTTCCGCGGTGACCGTGTGGCCGGCCTGGCTGTTGTGGACCACGACCCGGTGCGCGAGTGCGGTGACCATGCCTAGCCCCCGGCCGTGTTCGGCGTCCTGGTCCTGGCGCTCGACCTTGGGCGACATCCCGGTGCCTCCGGCATCCGTGACCGACAGGGCGACCACCTGTGAGGAGACGGCCAGAGCCAGGTGGAAGCTGCCGGATGCCGTGCCGCTGGACGTGTGAAGGATCGCGTTCGAACTCAGCTCGCTCACGATCAGCTCGGCGTCGTCGGCAAGAGGCGATCCGCGCAGGATGTCCCGTGTCCAGCGACGAGCCCGGCTGACCTCTTCCGGAAAACCTGGGCAAGTGAGTCCCCAGACCCGGGCGGTGCTCGTATACTCGTGCATACAAGTTCCATCGTGCTGGTAGGCCGCCATGTGCAGCGGGTTCGGGCTAGACGAGTTTCACGCCGTCGTGGGCGCGTATGGCCGGCGGGGATACCGCGTCCAATGCGTCCAGGACGCGGATCGCGTATGCCTCGTCGGCGAGTTCAATGACCTCTTCGCGGGTGGCCCAGCGCAGTGCGCGGGTCTCGTCCCCGGTGGTGGGTGTGCCGTCGGCGGCCTCACAGCGGAAGACCATGGAGACGATCAAGCCCTTCATGTTCTTGTAGATCCCGGTCAGGGTCGCGGGAAGCGCGATCTTGATGCCGGTCTCTTCGAGAACTTCGCGCTGGAGGGCCTCGGGGATGGTTTCCTCGCGTTCGAGGATTCCGCCCGGGGGTTCCCAGTGGCCGTTGTCACGGCGTTTGATCAAGAGGGCGCGGTCCTGGTCGTCGACGATGACTCCGGCGACGCTCACGGAGTGCGGACGGTCGGTGCTCACGTTCCTCTGCCCTCTCGGCTGGCTAGGCTCTCCACGGTAGCAACAAAGCTCGCCCACTCGTCTAGATACCTAAAGGAGTACACGTGCCCTCTCTTTCCTCCGGCCTCCTCGGCGATCTCGACCCCACGAGCGATCGTGCGGTCTTTCGGCAGATCGCCGACCAGCTGCGCGAGGCCATCGACCGTGGGCGATTCAAGGAGGGCGAAAAGCTGCCCTCCGAGGCCGAACTAGTCGAGCATTACGGGGTTTCCCGTATGACGGTTCGAAACTCCTTCTCCGTCCTCCAGGGTGAGGGCCTGGTGCACGCCGAGCACGGGAAGGGTGTCTTCGTGCGACCACGACCGCCTGTACGGCGGCTCGCCTCCGACCGGTTCGCCCGGCGCCACCGCGAGCAGGGGAAGTCCGCGTTCATCGTCGAGGCTGACGCCGCCGGCAGTCACCCGCAGGTGGACAGCCTGGAGGTCAAGGAGGAGAAGGCCAGTCAGGACGTCTCCACCCGGCTCGGTTCCGTGCGGCGAGTGCTGGCCCGGCGTCGCCGGTATCTGCTGGATGGGCGGCCGGTGGAGTTCGCCACCTCGTATCTGCCGCTCGACATCGCACGGGGTACGCCGATCGCCGAGCCGAACCCCGGGCCCGGTGGCATCTACGCACGGCTTGAGGAGTTGGGACACCGCCTCGACCACTTTGAGGAAGAGATCCGTGCCCGAATGCCCTCTCCCGACGAGGTGCGCACACTTCGGCTGGCCTCCGGCGTGCCGGTCATTCACCTGATCCGGACCGCGTTCGACCAGGAAGGGCGGGCCGTGGAGGTCTGCGACACGGTCATGGCGGCCGACGCGTACGTCCTGTCGTACCAGCTCCCGGCGACGTGAGCGCCTGATCGGTGGTGGGGCGCGGGGCTGCTTTCCCGAACTCGTACACCCCAACAGGCTTACTCGTATAGACGAGTGGGCAAGTTGTGTGGCAAGGTGGTCGCCGTTCCCGGAGATCGGGTTCGAACGCCGCATCTTGTATAGACGAGCAGATGGGAAGAAGTCTTGCGCACCATCCGTGTAGAGACCTCGGCCGCGACGATCCTGCTGACCGAGGCGCCCGAGCCCAAGGTCCGCGACCGGCAGACCGGCGAGATCGCCAAGGACGCGATGAGCGGCGAGGCCCTGATGACGCTCGGCGTCGTCTACCTGGAAGACGGTGAGTCGTCGTTGATCAAGGTCACCGTTCCTGAGAGCGGGGTGTCCGAGGGGCTGACGCTCGGGGCTCCGGTCTCGCTTCCCGGTCTGGTGGCCCGGCCGTGGGAGAGCGTCTTCAACGGGCAGCAGCGGCACGGCATCGCGTTCCGCGCCGCCGCCGTGACTCCGGCCGCGTTCCCGGCCGCCTCTGGAGCCGCTGCCTGATGACCGATCTGACGACGCTCCTGGAGGTGGGTGGTCCTGTCGCCGCGCTCGGCGGCGGGGCTGCCTACGCCCGGGCGAAGCATCCCGGGGTGTACTGGTCCACGGTCGGCCTGCCGATATCCACGGCCCGGCTGCTCAGCTCGTACGGCTCGGTCATGGAGGCCTGCGGCCTGACCGTGGCTCCGTCCCGGCTGCGGATGCTCGCGGTCAAGGCCACCACTCGCCGTGAGGTCCGTCCCGTACCGCCGCGTCGGGGCATCATCCGGCCCACCTCGACCGGGCTGCGGCTCCGTCTGCGGCTCGCTCCGGGGCAGGAACCGGCCGACGTCGCCGCCTCGGCGGAACGGCTGCGGCATGCCTGGGGCGTTCACGCCGTGTACGTCTCGACGGTCAAGCCCGGTGTGGTTGAGCTGCGGCTGGTCGGCTTCGACGTGCTGCGGCGAGTGCGGATGCCTCGCAAGGTGGACGCCGAGTTCCTTCAGGTGCCCGTGGCACTGCGGGAAGACGCCATGCCGTTCGTACGTGACTACCGGACCGTGCCCCACCAACTCACCCTCGGCGCGACTCTGTCAGGCAAGTCCATGTACCTGCGTCATCTGATCGCGGGACTCGCGTCTCAGCGGGTCGCCCTGGTCGGCATCGACTGCAAGCGCGGTGTGGAGCTGGCGCCGTTCGCGTCCCGCCTCTCCGCGCTGGCCACCGATCCGGAGCAGGCCGCCGAGCTGCTGCCCGTACTCGTGAAGGAGATGGAGGACCGATACGACCTGATCAAGGCCCGGCAAGGCATCGCCCCGGGCACCCCGGACGAGGAGATCACCTCGGACATCTGGGGACTGCCCGAGCACGAACGCCCGGTGCCGGTCGTGCTGTTCGTCGACGAGGTGGCCGAACTCTTCCTCGTCGCCACCAGGAAGGATGAGGAACGGCGGGATGAGATGGTCACCCAACTCATCCGGCTCGCCCAACTCGGCCGGGCTGCCGGAATCTACCTGGAAGTGTGCGGGCAGCGCTTCGGTGCCGAGCTGGGCAAGGGAGCGACCATGCTGCGCGCTCAGTTGACCGGTCGGGTCTGCCACCGCGTCAACGACGAAGCCTCCGCCAAGATGGCACTCGGCGATATCGCCCCCGAGGCGGTCTCGGCCGCCTGTGCCATCGCTCCCGAACGGCCTGGCCTGGCCGTGGCGGGCGATACCTCCGGCGGCTGGTCGCGCATCCGTACGCCGTACCTGTCCCTCGGCGACGCTGCCGGGACCTGCCGTGAATCCGCACACCTGGTGCCGGACCTGCCCATGCTCAAGCCCTTCCGGCCCAGGGTGGCTGTAAGTCCGGCCAAGGGGCCGGGCCCGGTCGTCGAGCCGCGCCCCGTGACTGGCTGACCTCCTCCACCAACCTCGGTCGGCGTGACCGTCTCGCGCCAAGTCCCTACCCCTCCCATGCCTGAATCCGGAAGGAGCCGCTTCGTGCGTGCCCAACTGGCCCGCGTTGACGCGGTGCTCATCCAGGCCGTCATCGCTGCCGCGCTGTCCTTCGCCCACCTGCACGACGTCGCCTCGGCGGCCGGGCAGGACGGATGGAAAGCGTGGGCCTACCCGATCTCGGTCGACCTGCTGCTTGTCGCCGCCTGGCGTCGGCTGCGATCGGGGGAGGCGAAAGCGGCCGGGTGGTGCTGGTTCGTCATCGCCCTCGCTGCCTCCCTCGGGGCGAACGTGGCAACCGCCGGCCTGCTCGACCTGGACCAGGTCCCGGCCTGGCTTCGCATCCTCGTCGCGGGCTGGCCTGCGGTCGCCTTCCTCGGTGGCACCCTCCTCGCCCACTCCGCGCCACCAGCGGGCGCCAACGACGACGTAGAGGAGCCAGGGGAGTTCAAGCACGAGAACGTCGCTCCCGACCCCGAACCGCCCGAGCAACCAGCCATCGAGCCAACGCCCGAACGCCCTGCCGTCCCCGTCCCTGCCGCCCTCGTCGAACACGCCCGCAAGGTCGCCGCCGAACACCACACCCGCACCGGCGCCCCGATCGACGCACCGACTCTCCGCGCCCGCCTCGGCGTACCCGCGCCCATGGCCGAAGCCATCGCCGCACACCTCTGATGGGAGACCAACCCATGACAGCCAACCGCCGCTTCCGCGACATCAACCGCATCGGCCCCGTCCAAGTCGGCACCTCCTTCGACGGCCGGGGCCAGGAGAAGCACACCGCCGCCTGCACGGCCCCTCGCTGCGGCTTCTCCGCTGACTACGACAGCCGCGCCGCCGCTGAGCTGACCGCCCGTACTCACCGCTGCCCCGTCCGCTGAAAGGACCCGTGCCCGTGACCGTCAGCCTGCCGCTCGTCGTCGTCCTCGGCTTCTTCGCCTGGGGAGCGATCAAGTTCCTCGGCGTCCGTACCTGGGTCGTCGTCCTGATCGCGCTCTTCGGCTTCTGGCTCTCGCACACCTTCCTCGCTCCTGCCATCGAGTCCGGCACGCGCTCCGGCGTGACCGTCATAAACGGCTCACACGCCTAGACGAGTAGATAAGGAGACCTCCGCCGTGTTCCTGCCCAAGTACCCGGACAGCCCGACCCCGCCGCCGGCACACACCCACATCCCGACTCACCAGGAGGCGCCCGTACGGCGCTCCCTCCCGTCGGTCTCCATCGATCAGAAGACCGTCGTGGCCCTGGTCGTCGGCGGGGTCGTCCTCACCGCGCTCCTGGCCGCCGTAGCCGTTACGGCCATCTCCGTTGCCGTGGCCGCTGTCGTCCTGCGCTCCATGCTCCGCGACCACCACCGCCGCTGAACCGCGCTGGCCTCCGGGGCGGCGGCACACGACCAAGCATTTCGCCGCCCCGGCGCCTTCCTCCCAACCGAGCCAGTCAGAAGGGAATCGCCATCTTCACCCGCACCACTCCGCCCCCACTTCCGGAACTCGTGAACCTGGCCTCGCAGGGCACGCTGCCGGGTATCCTCCGCCAGCTCTCCGGACTCGGCGGCTGCACCCACCCGATCCGCCTCGACGGCCACCGCACCGAGTACGACGTAGACACCCGGACCGGCGAGATCGGCAACGTCCTTCATCGCCTCGACTCGACCAGCCTCCCGGCCGGGCAACTCCTCGTCCGCTGCAACAACCGCCGTACGACCCGCTGCGCCGCCTGCGCGGAGGTCTACCGCCGCGACACCTTCCACCTGATCACCTCGGGCCTGCGCGGCGGCAAAGGCACCCCCGAACGCGTCGCCGCTCACCCGCGCGTGTTCGCCACCTTCACCGCCCCGAGCTTCGGTCCGGTCCACAACCGCCCTTCCAGCGGGCGCCCCTGCCGCTGCGGCACCCGCCACGACCAGGACGACGACGCACTCGGCACCCCGCTCGACCCGGACACCTACGACTACGAAGCCGCCGTGTTGTGGAACGCCCACGCCGGTCCGCTCTGGCGGCGCTTCTCGACCTACCTGCGCCGAGAGGTCGCCAAGCGCGCGGGACTGTCACAGCGCCGGTTCCGCGAGCACGCCCGGGTGTCCTTCGCCAAGGTCGCCGAGTACCAGAAGCGCGGAGCAGTCCACTTCCACGCCGTCATCCGCATCGACGGCCCCAGCGGCGGCGACACCGCACCCCCAAGCTGGGCGACCGCCGAATTGCTCACCGACGCCATCGGCACGGCCGCAGCCAAGGTCAATGTCGAGGGCCCGGTCATCGATGGCCGCTCCCACACCTTCACCTTCGGCCGTCAACTCGACGTCCGCACCATCCGCTCGGCCGACTTCGACGACGGCCAGGAGCTGACCGAACGGGCCGTCGCCGCCTACATCGCCAAGTACGCCACCAAGGGCGCCGAGACCGCCACGGGAGCTCTCGACCGCCCCCTCAAGTTCGCCGCCGAACTCGCCCAGTTCGACATCAGCGACCATGCCCGCCGCATGATCCGTACCGCATGGTTCCTCGGGTCCCGCAAGGACCTCGAACACCTCCGCCTGCGCGCCTGGGCCCACATGCTCGGATTCCGCGGCCACTTCTCCACCAAATCCCGCCGCTACTCCACCACCCTCGGTGCCCTCCGCACCGCCCGCGCCGACTGGCGCCGCGCCCAAGCAACCAGTTCCGAAATTTCGGAGGTGGTCAAGACGACCCTCGTCCTCGCCCATTGGGTCTACGCCGGAACCGGCCTCACCGACACCGAAACCTGGCTCGCCGAAACCCTCGAACCCGCCCCCGGAACAGAAGGAGAACCGACCCGTGGCTGAGACCAGTTCCACCGTCGCCGTCCTGGAGGTGGCCGACTCCTCCTTGGTATTGCTGACCGTCGAAGAGGCGGCTCGGCGGCTCCGTATCGGGCGTACGACGTGCTTCCGGCTCGTCCTGGCCGGAGAGATCGAATCGGTGACGGTCGGGCGGCTACGTCGGGTTCCCGCCGATGCTCTGCCCGCCTACGTGGCCAAGCTGCGTCACAGTCACCCAGAAGCGGCCTGAAGGGGGCGGCATGGCAGAGAACAAGCGCACCCGTCAGCCCAACGGGGCCTCGTCCATCTACTTCGGCAAGGACGGAAAGTGGCACGGCCGGGTGACCGTCGGCGTCCGTGATGACGGCAAACCCGACCGCCGTCACGTCGAGCGGAAGACAAAGGCCGAGGTGACCAAGGCCGTCCGCGAGATGGAGCGGGCCCGCGACGACAGGAAGCTTCGGAAGCCGGGCAAGGGCTGGACCGTCCAGAGTTGGCTTGAGCACTGGGTCGAGAACATCGCCAAGCCGTACGTCTCCGAGAACACGTACGACGGGTACGAGGTCGACGTACGCGTTCACCTGGTCCCCGGCCTGGGCGCTCACAAGCTCGACCGCCTGGAGCCGGAGCACCTCGAACGCTTCTACCGGAAGATGCAGGCGTCCGGGAGCTCCGCCGGCACCGCCCACCACGCTCACCGCACGATCCGGGTCGCCCTCGGTGAGGCCGTGCGACGCGGCCACGTCGTCACCAACGCGGCCGAGATCGCCAAGGCTCCCCGCCTCGAAGAGGAGGACATCGAGCCTTACACGATCGACGAGGTACAGAGCCTCGTCGTCGAAGCGGCCAAGCTTCGCAACAGCGCCCGCTGGGTCGTCGCCCTGGCGCTCGGCCTCCGGCAAGGTGAGGCGCTCGGCCTGCACTGGGAAGACGTCGATCTTGACGCGGGATACGTCCGCATCCGCAAGAACCGGCTGCGCCCCAAGTACGCGCACGGCTGCGGTGCCAACCCGTGTGGCCGGAAGGCGGGCTACTGCCCCAAGAAGGAGCAGACTCGCCGCGAGCACAAGTCCACCAAGTCGCGTGCTGGGCGGCGCACCATCGGTCTGCCCGACCCGCTGATCAAGATTCTCCGCCAGCACCAGGAGACGCAAGAACGGGAACGGATCGCGGCCGGTGCCGACTGGGAGGGCAAGGGCTACGTGTTCGCCTCCCCGACCGGCGGGCCGCTGAGCCCCAACACCGACTTCCACACCTGGAAGCGGCTCCTGCGGGACGCTGGCGTGCGGGACGGCCGTCTCCATGACGCTCGTCACACTGCGGCGACCGTGCTCCTGATCCTCGGCGTCCCGGACGTCGTGATCGACTCGATCATGGGTTGGGAGCCTGGGGGAGCGGCTCGGATGCGCGCCCGCTACATGCACGTGACGGGGACCATGCTCCGCAAGGTCGCGCAGCAGGTCGGCGACGCGCTGTGGGAGCTCCCGAAAACAAACTGAGACGGAAACTGAGACGGACAACGACGAAGGGCCCCACCGCAAGCGG
>NZ_JBHUQX010000393.1:0-8854 GCF_042674225.1 Streptomyces sp. NPDC056948 | reverse complement strand
ACACTGGGTGTCGAGCCGGCCCTTCCGTTGTGCCGTGATCGGCCGAACGGCCGAGGGACGGCGCGGTGAGGGGCCCGCGGCTCTGGCCGAACGGCCGAGGCGGGCGCCCACGCTGCCGGGCGAGAGTGGAGCCACTTCCTCTGCTGGAGCCTGACCCCGAACCAGGAGTACGAGATGCAGCGCGGTTTCCTCGTCGGTGCCGTCGGCGGCGTGACCACCATGGCCGCCGTGGGCGGTCTCGTCACCTGGCTGCTGGCCTCGAAGGACGTTCAGCACACCACGATCGACACGATCCCCCGCGCGTTCTACGTGAAGGTGGACGGCCACCTGGCGGTGGAGAGGACCATCCTCGAGGCGCGTATCGACGGCTGGTACCACCCGCTGCCGTGGGTCGGGCAGGACATCCACGACGTCTCCTGCCCGGCCCATCTGAAGGCGGTGGCCGGTGCGACCGAGACGTGCACGGCCCGGGTCGACGGCGGGCGGGTCTCGATTCCCGTGCGCGTGATCAAGGTGGAGGGAGACCCCGCGACACCGCAGGTCACCTGGCAGTTCGAGCGCTGACACCGTTCGATCGCTGACACCCCACCCGGGAGCACACCGCGTCATGAGCACCGTCCTGGCCGGTCACGGCCTCACCAAGAAGTACGGCCCCACCACCGCACTGGCCGGCGTGGACGTCGAGGTCGCCGAGCGCGACTCGCTGGCGATCATGGGCCCGTCCGGCTCGGGCAAGTCCACCCTTCTGCACACGCTCGCCGGGATCATCAGGCCCGACGACGGCCAGGTCCTGCTGCGCGGCGAGCGCTTCGACAACCTCGGCGAGAACAGGCTGAGCGCGCTGCGCCGCAAGCGCTTCGGGTTCGTCTTCCAGTTCGGCCAGTTGCTGCCGGAACTGCCCGCCGAGGAGAACGTCGCCCTGCCGCTGATGCTGGAGGGCGTCCCGCGCCGGCAGGCCGTCGCCCGCGCCCGCCGCTGGTTCGCGCCGCTCGGCCTGGACGGCCTGGCCAAGCGCCGCCCCGGACAGCTCTCCGGCGGACAGGCCCAGCGGGTCGCCATCGCCCGCGCCCTGGTGAGCGAACCGGACGTCGTCTTCGCCGACGAACCCACCGGCGCCCTGGACCAGAACACCAGCGAGGAGGTCGTACGGCTCCTCACCTCCGTCACCCGCGAGCAGGGCGCGGCGCTGGTCATGGTCACCCATGACGCCGACGTGGCCGCACACTGCGCCCGGATCCTCCAGGTCCGCGACGGCCGGATCAGCGGCCACCACCAGTACACGGTCGCCTGACCCCTAGCGCACGCCACCGGAGACCTCGATGCCTTCCCCCGTCCTGCCCCTGACCTGGCATCTCGCCCGGTCCGCCGGCCGCCGCGGCCTGCAGAGCCAGGTGCTCGCCGCCTCGGCCGCCGCCGTCGGCGCCTTCGTGCTGCTGGTGATGATCGCCGCCTGCCTCGGCTCCGGCACCCGCGCCGACCGCACCGCCTGGCGTGTCCCCGACGCGGCTCCCGCCGGGTCGGCGACCGCCGTCCAGGCCATGACAACGACCTACGTACGCCACCGGCCCGTCACCGTCGTCAGCCTCGCCCGGCTCCCGGACCGGGGGCCCACCCCCGCGCCGCCCGGACTGCGCGCGTTCCCGAAGAAGGGCGAGGTGTACGTCTCCCCCGCCCTGGCCGAGCTGATCCGCGAACTGCCCGCGCGGCAGCTCGCCGACCGCTTCCCGAAGCCGCGGTCCTACGGCGCGATCGGCGCCGCCGGACTCGCCTCCCCGGACGAACTGGTCGCCGTCGTGGGACGCGCACCCGGTGACCCGGCGGTCTCCAAGTCGGCCGAGGGCGGCGGCTGGTACGACGACGGGCAGACGGCCCGCGCCCGGATCACCGGATTCACCGGCGCCGAGCCGAGCCTGTTCACCGGTGCCGACCGGCAGACGGCGCTGCTCGGCGCGGTGCTGCTGGTGGTGCCCGTCGTGGTGCTGGCCGCCGCGGCCGGACGGCTCGGGGCGGCCCGGCGCGAACAGCGGCTCGCCGCGCTGCGGCTGGCCGGGGCCACCCCGCGCCAGATCCTCGCGATGACCGCCGCCGAGGCGGCGGCGGTGGGCGCCGCCGGTGCCCTCGCGGGCGCCCTCGCCTACGTGGCGCTGCTGCCCGCCCTCGCCGGGATCCCCTACGGCGTCGGCACCTGGTACACCGGCGAGCTGTGGGTCGGTCTGCCGTGGCTCACGGCGGTGGTGCTGGGGGTCACCGTCCTCCTCACGGTCAGCGCGGTGACGATGCTGCGCCAGGTGGCCACCTCGCCCCTCGGCGTGGCCCAGCAGGCCGACCCGCGCCGCACCCGCATGGTCCGGCTCGTACTGTTCGCCGCGGCCCTCCTCTACATCATGCAGAGCACCGGCGGGCATCTGACGAACCGCCGGATGGTCGTGCTGCTGGCCCTCTTCTACGGGGCGTTCTGGCTGTTCGGCCCGTGGGTCGTGGACCGGCTGGGACGGGTCGCGGGCCGTTTCGCCCGCCGCCCCGCCACCCTGCTGGCCGCC
Source organism: Streptomyces sp. NPDC056948 (assembly GCF_042674225.1). Taxonomy (NCBI): domain Bacteria; kingdom Bacillati; phylum Actinomycetota; class Actinomycetes; order Kitasatosporales; family Streptomycetaceae; genus Streptomyces; species Streptomyces sp. NPDC056948. The sequence continues at coordinate 6,314 of NZ_JBHUQX010000393.1, read as the reverse complement.
CGCAGGCTCAGTGACGACCCGCGCGGCGCCTGGCGCACCGTCAGCGGCCTGGTTCTGGCTGGATTCGTCGCCGGGTTCTTCTCCGTGAGCCAGCTCGACATCGGCTTCCCCGAGCACCCCGACCAGGTCGCGGTGCTGACCGACGGCGGCGCCGACGCCCGGCACACGGCGATCGAGGCCCGTGCGCTGCTGGCCCGGGCGGGCGTCGAGGCGACCGTCAGTACGGTGAACGACGGCGGCTTCGAGACCGTGCTGCTCGGCAACACCGGCGTGGTCGCCCGGGTCCCCGGCGGGCCCGAGCGGATCGACGCGGCCGTCACCGCCCTGACGCCCGCCGGGCAGGGCCGCTTCCCGGTCTCGCAGGACTATGTGTCCGCCCCGGACGAGACCATCACCGACCGCATCGCCACGGTCAGCACCGCCACGCTGCTCCTGAGCTTCCTCGTCGCGACGGCCTCCGCGGGACTGACGGCCGCCGCGGGAGTCCTGGACCGGCGCCGCGTCTACGGACTGCTGCGGCTGTCCGGCACCCCGCTGAAGGTGCTGGACCGGGCCCGGGTCCGTGAGACGGTCCTGCCCCTGGTCGTCCTGGCCGGAGGCACCACCGCGATGGGCGTCTTCGGCGGCTACCAGCTCAACCAGGCGGCCGGAGCCACCGTCAACAGCTCCGGCGCGCTCCAGCTCGCCGTCTGCGTGACCGTCGGCGCGCTGGCGATGCTCGCCGCGATCGGGGGCAGCAGGCCACTGCTGCGCAGGGTGACGGCGAACCCGGCGCAGACGGCGGACTGACGCGGCGAGAGGCCGCGGCCGGCCCGCGGCATGACTTCCACGCGCCCCGCCTGTGCCCCCCGCGCCACCGCGGCAGTGGCCTCCGCCTTCACAGCCTCATGCCAGTCTGTGACCGATCGATTACGCAGCGACAGGAGGCAGCCTCATGAGCATCAAGCGCACCACCGTGACGACCACAGCCCTACTCACGCTGCTGGGAACTCTGTTCTCCGCGACGGCGATGGCCGCGGCGCCACCCCAGGGGGACTTCACGGCCAGAGGCGTGAAGATTCACAGCGGCTACAGCACCACATCCTCCGTGCGCGGGCACGGCAATCCCGGCGACGGCTACACGCAGCTGGGCGGGCAGGCCAACGCGGAGAGCGTGCCCTGCCCGGACGGCTCGGTGAAGGACCACTGGACGTACGTCCACAACAACCGGACCGGAGTCGAGGGCTACGTCTCCGACTGCTTCATCAGGGAGTACTGACCACCGGCCCCAGCCCGACGGGGAGGCCGTACGGATCTGCTCGCTCGGCCTCCCGACCTCGCTCTCGTCGATGCGGTCGCCCGTTGAACCTCTTTAGAGTGGAGCTGCGCAAGGGGGCCTTCGAGGATCGCAGGGGCCCCGCACCAGCGGGAGAGGCAGGCACATGACCAGGCCGCAGACGGCACGCAGGAAGCGTGCGAACGGGGTGGAGTCGCGTCAGCGGATCCTCGACGCCGCGGTGGAGATCGCCGGCGAACGGGGCTACGAGGGCACCTCCATCGCCGCCGTCAGCGCCACATGCGGACTGCCCGCCAGCTCGATCTACTGGCACTTCAAGGACAAGGACGACCTCATCGCCGCCGTCATCGAGCGCAGCTTCGAGACCTGGCTCCAGGCCGTCGAACTGCCCGGCGAGGAGACCGGCACACCTCTGGAACGCGTCACCGCCATGGCCGCCAACATCGCCACATCCCTGGTCGACGCACCCGACTTCCTGCGCCTGGGACTGATGCTCGCCCTGGAGCGGAGGCCCGTCGAACCCCGCGGCCGCACCGTCTTCCTCCAAGTCCGCGAAATCGCCGCCCGACGCATCGCGGAGACGGTCCGGGGGCTGTATCCGGAGCTGGACGAGGACGCGGCCCGCACCCTCACCACCTACGCCGTCGCGGGCGCCGACGGCCTGTTCGTGCACCGGGAGATCCACGGCGACGCCGTCGACCTGGTGGCGATGTTCGACATCCACGCCCGGCTGGTCCACGACGCGGCGAGCCGCCTGGCAGCGAGGAGCAAGGCATGACCCTGACCGCCCCCCAGCGTGCGCGAGCCCGCCGGCTGCTGCGCGACGCCGAACGCCGCGCGACGCCGATCGACCCGCTGTCGGAGCTGCTGCCCGGCCTGGACACGGCCGACGCGTACGCCGTCCAGCAGGGCAACATCGCCGACCGGCTGACCGCCGGTGCCACGGTCGTCGGGCACAAGGTCGGACTGACCTCGGCCGCGATGCAGCGGCTTCTCGGCGTCGGCGAGCCGGACTTCGGGCATCTGCTGGACGACATGGTCCACCGCGACGGTGCTGCCGTACACGCGGGGCGGTACTGCGCCCCGCGCGTCGAGCCGGAGATCTGCTTCCGTCTTGCCGCGCCCCTGCGCGGTCCCGGCGTCACCGTCGCGGACGTCCTCGCGGCGACCGAGGCGGTCGCGCCCGCGCTGGAGATCGTCGACAGCCGGATCCGCGACTGGAAGATCACCCTGGCGGACACGGTCGCGGACAACGCGAGCTCGGCGGGCCTGGTCGTCGCCGCGTGGACGCCCCTCGGCGAGGTGCCCGACCTCCCCGCCGTCCTGGTCGACCTGCTCGTCGACGGCGAGCGCGTCGCCTCGGGCAACGGCCGGGAGGTGCTCGGCCATCCGGCCGCCGCCGTCGCCTGGCTGGCCGACACGCTGTCCGCCTTCGACGTCACGCTGGAACCGGGCCATGTGGTGTTGCCCGGCGCCATGACCACCGCCCCGTTCGTCACCGCAGGCCAGAAGGTGGAGGCCCGTTTCAGCGGCCTCGGGCCGGTGTCGGTGAGTTTCGTCTGATCAGCTGCCCCAGGAGACCTCCATGCCCCCTGCCCCCTGGCCGGTCGCCGTCATCGGCTCCGGCAACATCGGTACCGACCTGATGATCAAGATCATGCGCGGCTCCGGCGCGCTCACGATGGGCGCGATGGCCGGGATCGACCCCGCCTCCGACGGTCTCGCCCGGGCCCGTCGGCTGGGTGTCGTCACCACCGCCGACGGTGTCGACGGGCTGCTGGCGTTGCCCGGGTTCCAGGACATCAGGCTGGTCCTCGACGCCACGTCGGCCACCGCGCACCAGGCCAACTGGGCCAAGCTGGAGCCCACCGGTGTCCGGGTCCTCGACCTCACGCCCGCCGCGATCGGCCCGTACTGCGTGCCCGTGGTCAACCTCGACGCCCACCTCGACGCCCCGAACCTGAACCTGGTCACCTGCGGCGGCCAGGCCACCGTGCCGGTCGCGGCGGCCGTCGCCCGGGTCGCCCCCGTCGCGTACGCCGAGATCGTCTCCTCCATCGCCGCGCGGTCCGCCGGCCCCGGCACCCGCGCCAACATCGACGAGTTCACCGAGACCACCTCCCGCGCCCTGCGCGAGGTCGCCGGCGCCCGCCGCGGCAAGGCCGTGATCGTCCTCAACCCGGCCGAGCCGCCCCTGCTGATGCGCAACACCGTGTACTGCCTGGTCGAGGGAGACTGCGACCACGCGGCCATCGAGAAGAGCATCCTGGCGATGGCCGAGAGGGTCCGGGCGTACGTGCCCGGCTACCGGCTCAAGCAGAAGGTGCAGTTCGACCGGCACGACTCCCTGCACCTCCCCGGCGCCGGCCCGTTCACCGGCACCAAGGTCACCGTCATGCTCGAAGTCACCGGCGCCGCCGACCACCTGCCCGCCTACGCCGGCAACCTCGACATCATGACCTCCGCGGCCGTCGCCGCCGCCGAACGCATCGCCCTGCGCACACCCGTGGGGGTGAACCGATGAACCGCCTGTACATCAGCGACGTCACCCTCCGGGACGGCATGCACGCCGTCCGGCACCAGTACACGACCGCCCAGGCGGCCGCCATCGCCACCGCCCTGGACGCCGCCGGAGTGGACTCCATCGAGGTCGCCCACGGCGACGGACTCGCGGGCTCCTCCTGCGTGTACGGCTTCGGCGCCCACACCGACCTGGAGTGGATCGAGGCCGTCGCCTCGGTGGTCACCCGGGCCCGGGTCGCCACCCTCCTGCTCCCCGGCATCGGCACCGTCCACGACCTGCGCGACGCCCACGCCGCCGGGGCGTCCGTAGTCCGCGTGGCCACCCACTGCACCGAGGCCGACATCTCGGCCCAGCACATCGCCGCGGCACGCGAACTCGGCATGGACACCGCCGGCTTCCTGATGATGAGCCATATGACGGACCCCGCGACACTGGCCCGTCAGGCGCGCCTGATGGAGAGCTACGGCGCCACCTGCGTCTACGTCGTCGACTCCGGCGGCGCGCTGACGACGCCGGGCGTCGCCGCCCGGGTCGACGCCCTCCGGCAGGCCCTCGACCCGGCCACCGAGATCGGCATCCACGCCCACCACAACCTCTCCCTCGGCGTGGCCAACTCGCTCACCGCCGTCGAGCACGGCGCCCACCGCGTCGACGCCTCGCTGGCCGGCATGGGCGCCGGAGCCGGGAACGCGCCCCTGGAGGTGTTCGTCGCCGCCGCCGACAAGCTCCGACTCCCGCACGGCTGCGACCTGTTCGCGCTCCAGGACGCCGCCGACGATCTCGTACGACCGTTGCAGGACCGCCCCGTCCAGGTCGACCGCGAGACCCTCACCCTCGGCTACGCCGGCGTCTACTCCAGCTTCCTGCGCCATGCCGAGGCCGCCGCGTCCCGCTACGGCGTCGATGCCCGCAGCCTGCTCGTCGAGGTCGGCCGGCGCGGGATGGTCGGCGGCCAGGAGGACATGATCACCGACGTGGCGCTCGACCTGCTCGGCGGAGAGGACATCACGTCATGACGGGCCGTATCGACGTCCACCAGCACAGCGTGCCGCCCTTCTACCGCGACCTGCTCGCCAGGACCGGCATCGCCGAGGCGGGCGGCCGCGCCCTGCCCGACTGGAGCACCGGGGCCGCGCTGGAGCTCATGGACCTGCTGGGCATCACCACGGCCCTCCTGTCGGTCTCCACCCCCGGCACGGGTTTCCTCACCGACCCGTCCGAGGCGGCGGCCCTGGCCCGCCGGCTCAACGACCACGGCGCGACCCTCACGGCCGAACACCCGGGCCGCTTCGGCCACTTCGCCACCCTGCCGATGCCCGACCTCGCCGCATCCGCCGAGGAGGCCCGGCGGGCCCTGGACGAGCTGGGTGCCGACGGTGTCACCCTGCTCGCCAACAATCAGGGCACCTACCTGGGCGCGGACGGCCAGGACCCGCTGTGGCGGACCCTGGACGAGCGCGGCGCGGTCGTCTTCGTCCATCCGGCCGAGCTGCCCGCACCGGCTGTCGAGCACATCCCGCCGTTCGCCGCCGACTTCCTCCTCGACACCACACGGGCCACCTACCTCCTCGTCCGCAGCGGCATCGTCCGCACGTACCCCCACATCCGGTTCATCCTCAGCCACGCGGGAGGGTTCGTCCCCTACGCCTCCCACCGCATGGCCGTCGCCATCGCCGCCGGGACCGGACGCAGTCCCCTGGACGTCCTGGACGACTTCCGGAGCTTCTACTTCGACACGGCGCTGTCCTCCAGCCCGGCCGCCCTGCCCACCCTGCTCGCCTTCGCCCGCCCCGAGCGCGTCCTCTTCGGCAGCGACTGGCCCTTCGCCCCCGCCGTGGCCGGCCAGTACTTCGCGAGTGGCCTCGACACCTGCCTGGACCAGGCCACCGTCAAGGCCGTCAACCATGCCAACGCCGCGGCGCTCTTCCCCCGCCTGGCCGCCACGCCCACCCCGGCACCGGTCCGACCGCTTCCGTACCGTCTGCGCCAGTCCGCCCAGCGGGCAGCCGCCCGGCTGCTCTTCCGGCTCGTCCAGCCCGGGACGGAGTGAACTCCGGTCGCCCCGCTACGCCTTCTGAGTCTCCCTTGCCATTGCCATGCGGCTCGCCGCCTCGTACACCAATTGGGCGTGCAGTTCGAGCATCGCCACCAGGTCGACGGCGTCGCCGTGGATCTCCCGGTGCACGAAGAGACCGTCGGCACCGGCGACGGCGTAGGTGGTGAGGGTGCGGACGGCCTCCTCCTCCAGGTCCGGGAAGAGGGTCTCGACCGTTTCCGCGATGCGTCGGGCGGCGATTGCGCGGACTTGGAGGAAGACGGTGCGGCCGCGGGGTTCGACGGGGCGTCGTTCCAGGGCGAGCATCAGTCCCAGGCGCAGGAAGTCGGGTGCGTCGACGAGGGATGTGGCGATGTTGGCGGCCATGGTGGTGACGCGTTCCAGGGGTGTGCCGGTCTCTTCGCCGGGCAGTTCGACGGCCTGGAGCCAGGTCTCGAAGCTGCGCTCGATGACGGCGG
>NZ_JBHUQX010000392.1:0-8916 GCF_042674225.1 Streptomyces sp. NPDC056948 | reverse complement strand
GGTGGTGGTGGGTCGGGGCCGTGTCGGGGGGTGTCCGTCCTCGGAACGGCGCGATGGGGTTGGACGCCGACTGGCTGTTCGTTGACGCGCCAACCGCTGCGGGCGGACACCCCCCGACGCGGCCCCTTCTCGCCGCACGCGGGTGCGGGCGCGTCCCGGCTCAGCGCCGTGCGGCCCACCTGCGCTTGCGCGCCCCGCTCAGCGGCCGCAGGCGCTGGCTGCGGGCCGCCAGCCCCGCCTAGCTGCGGGCTGGCGATCCGGTTTGGCTGCGGGCAATCGTGCCGCTGAGGGCGGCACGGGCGGGCGCGGCGGCACCCCGTTCCGCCGGGCTGCGGACCCACCCGGCCTCAGCCGTCACGGCGAGTGCCTCGCACCCGGCTGCGCCTCGGTCTGTCGGCCATTCCGTGGCCGGATCCAGTCCCCGCCCGCCCCTCCACCTCACCGTCGTCTTTCGGTCGTGCCCGAAACTCCGACGGCCGGTGCGCCCGTGTTCGCTCCCTCGGTCATGCGCACCTCACCAGCGACGTCGCCCCAGCCGCTCCCCGGCCCCAACACCCCGCCCCGTCCGGCACCCACCTCCCTCGGTAAGAAATTCTTGTCCGAATCATTGACGCACTCTCAGCCCCTCCGTACCTTGTGCCAGCAAGCGCTTACTTGAAACGATTCATGCGAGCGGGACGACGTGCGGGGAGGTCCAACCGTGGTGAACGGCAGGAATGTTGAGAGACGTACGATCCTGAAGGCGGCCGGGGCCACGGCGGCCACGCTGGGGCTGGCCGCGACGACCGGCTGCGGCGGTGACGGAGGGACCTCCGCCGACGGGACGGTGACGATTCGTTATGCGTGGTGGGGAGCGGAGGACCGCGCCCAGAGAATCAACAAGACCATCGCGCTCTTCGAGAAGAAGTACCCGAAGATCAAGGTGAAAACGGACTTCCAGCCCTATCTCGACTTCTGGAAGAAGTTCAACACTCAGGCCTCCGGCGGAAATCCGCCGGACGTCTTCCAGAATGCCATCGGCTTCCTCCGTAAATACGACGCGAAGAACGTGCTGCTCGATCTCAGCGAGCAGGCCGAGGCCGGCAACCTGCGGATGGACGGATTCCGGGCCGGGCTGGAGAAGTTCGGCGAGATCGACGGCAAGCTCCTCGGCGTTCCGGTCGGTTCCAACTCGATGTCCCTCGTCATCGACAAGCCCGTCTACACCCGGGCCGGCGTCAAGCCCGAGCAGGGTTGGACCTGGGACGACTTCGACGCGGCGATGAAGAAGATCCGCGACAAGACGGGCCGCGCCGGGGACAGCGGGATGTACGGCGTCATGTACCTCTACGACCTGTACCTGCGCCAGAACGGCAAGGCGTTCTTCACCACGGACGGACTCGGCTTCACCGAGGCGGACCTGACGGACTGGTGGACGAAGGCCAAGAAGGGTGTGGAGGAGGGCATCTACGCCGATGCCAAGAAGGTCGTCCAGAACAAGCCCAAGTCGGCGGTCGCCGCCGAGCTCGCCGGAGGCGAGTTCACCTGGGACAACTTCACCGTCCGCTACACCTCCGAGGGCAAGAGCGAGTACGGCCTGGCCCCCATCCCGACGACGGACGGCAAGAAGACCGGCCAGTACCTCGGCTCGCTCATGCTGAGCGCCTCCAAGCGCACCCAGCACCCCAAGGAGGTCGCCCAGTTCATCGACTTCATGGTGCACGACCCCGAGGTCGCCAAGATCATGGGCTACGACCGCGGTGTGCCCGCGACGCAGGCCCAGTACGACGCGTACCAGCCGACCGACGAGGTCAACAAGACGATCGCCGCCTACGAGGAGTCCCTCGTCAAGGCCGGGGTTCTGGAGCCCATCACACCGCACCCGAACGGCGCGGACATCTGTGAGTCCGCGTTCCTGCGCATCGCCGAGGAGCTCGCCCTGGGCAAGAGGTCGGTGGACGAGGCCGTCAAGCAGTTCTTCACCGAGTCGAAGACGGCTCTCGGCACCTGATGGGAACCACCGTGACACACGCCCCTGCGATGGAGGGCCTGTCCCAGGACTCCGAGCCGCGGCACGGTCCGGTGAAGCCCGCGCGCCCCGCCGCCCTCAAGCGGCGGCGGCGCCGGGAGAACCTGGCCGGCTATCTCTTCATGTCCCCGTGGATCGCCGGGTTCCTGCTGCTCACCGCGGGTCCGATGGTCGCCTCGCTCTACTTCGCCTTCACCGATTACAACCTCTTCGACGCGCCCAAGTGGATCGGCCTCGACAACTTCTCCGAGATGTTCGGCGATCCGCGCTGGCGCCACTCGGTGCAGGTCACGCTCTGGTATGTCGTCGTCGGTACGCCGCTGAAGCTGCTCGCGGCTCTCGGGGTGGCGCTGCTCCTCGCCCAGAGCCGGCGCGGACAGGCCTTCTACCGGGCCGCCTTCTACGCGCCGTCGCTGATCGGGGCGAGCGTCTCCGTCGCGATCGTCTGGAAGGCCATCTTCTCGGACGACGCGATCGTCGACCGGACGCAGAAGCTCTTCGGCGTGGACGTCGGCGGCTGGACCGGCGACCCCGACATGATCATCTACAGCCTGGTGGCGCTCACCGTCTGGCAGTTCGGTGCCCCCATGGTCATCTTCCTGGCCGGCCTCAAGCAGGTCCCGCGCGAGCTGTACGAGGCCGCCGAGGTCGACGGGGCGGGCAAGCTGCGCCGGTTCTGGAACATCACGCTGCCGATGATCTCCCCGGTGCTCTTCTTCAACGTCCTGCTGGAGACGATCCACTCGTTCCAGATCTTCAGCTCGGCGTACATCGTCGGCGGCGGCGCCGGAGGCAACGCCTGTGGTCCGGCCGACGGCTCGATGGTCTACACCTGCTACCTCTACGTCCAGGGCTTCGAGAACAGCCGGATGGGCCTGGCCTCCGCCATGGCCTGGATGCTGCTCGTCGCGGTCGCCCTGGTGACGGCGGTGCTGTTCTGGTCCCAGAAGCGCTGGGTGCACTACGAGGAGGGCGCCTCATGAGCGCACCGTCCACCGATCTCACCCCGCGAGCGGGGGGCCTGCGGCACAAGCTGCCCGGTTCCGTCGCCTGGCACATCGGGTCCCTGCTGATCCTCGCGGTGATCCTCTACCCGGTGATCTGGGTCATCGGCGGTTCGTTCAAGAAGAGCGAGGACGTCGTCGGCAGCCTGGATCTCTTCCCGGGCGATCCGATCACCTCGAACTACACGCGGCTCAGCGAGGGCATCGCGGACATCTCCATCTCCACGTTCTTCCTCAACTCGCTCACGCTCGCGGTGGGTTCCGTGATCGGGATCCTGCTGTCCTGCTCGCTGACGGCGTACGCCTTCGCGAAAATCAGGTTCGCGGGCCGCAATCTGCTCTTCACGCTGATGATCGGCACGCTCCTGTTGCCGTACCACGTGCTGCTCATCCCGCAGTACGTGCTGTTCCGCAACATGGAGATGATCAATACCTACACACCGCTGCTGCTGGGGAAGTACCTGGCCACGGAGGCGTTCTTCGTCTTCCTGATGATGCAGTTCATGCGCAACCTGCCCAAGGAACTGGACGAGGCCGCCCGGCTCGACGGCTGCGGGCACCTGCGCATCTACTGGTCGATCGTGCTGCCGCTGTGCCGTCCGGCCCTGATCACCAGCGCGATCTTCACGTTCATCAACGCCTGGAACGACTTCATGGGACCGCTGATCTACCTCAACGAGCCCGACAAGTACACGGTCTCCCTGGGACTGAAGATGTTCGTGGACCAGGAGGGTGTGGCCGACTACGGCGGCATGATCGCCATGTCGCTCGTGGCGCTGCTGCCGGTCCTCGCCTTCTTCCTCGCCTTCCAGCGCTATCTGATCGACGGCATGGCCACGTCGGGGCTGAAGGGCTGAGGTGAGCATGGCCGGGACCCGAGTGAAGGCGCGGAGCGAGTCGGTGCTCGCCGAGCGGTTCGCGGTGTTCGCCGAGTGTCTGCTGACCGGGGTGTGGATCGCGGTGGCCTCGCTCGGGGTCGTGACGTATCCGGCCGCGTTCGCCGCGGGTGCGCGGCATCTGCGGCGCCGTACGGCGCACGAGGGCGGTGGGTGGCGGGAGTTCGTCGCCGACTTCCGTAGGGCCCTGCGCGGCGGGTGGCTCGCCGGGCTCGCCGGGTGGGCGGCGGTGGCCGCGGTCTGGGTGGACGTCCAGGCGGCCCGGGCGGGGATTCCCGGCGGGCCGCTCGTCGGAGCCGTCGGGGTCGTCGCCCTGATCGCCTTCGTCGTGGCGGGGCTGCGTGCGGCGGCGGTCTGGGAGCCGGACGCCCGGTGGCGGACGCTGCTCGCGCAGGCCTGGCGGCGGACGGTTCTCGACCCCGCCGGATCCTTCCTGATCATCACCGGGCCGGCCGTGGTCGCCCTGTCCGCCTGGTTCGTCGCGCCGCTGGCGGTCCCCGTCCTCGGGGCCGTCGCGGCCGCGGCCGTCGCCGTGGAGGAGCGGTACCGGCACCGCTGACCGGCGGTGCCCTCACCCCAGGTCGGCGCCCCGGGCGCCGCACCTCTCACTGTCATGCCCCTGACCAGAGCAGCGCACGGAATTGCTTCCCGCACGGACTAGGAACGGACAAGGAAAGGCAGCATCTCTATGTCTCCCATCCCTCGCAGGTCCCTCCTCAAGGCGGCCGCCGTCGCCGGAGCCGCCGCCCAGTTCAGCTGGGCACTGGGGGCGCAGGACGCGCAGGCCGCTCCCAGAGCCGAGCCCGCCGACGCCGACCCGGTGACCCTCGACTGGCTGGAGGACGGCGGACTGGGCGCGGCCCCCGGCTCCACCGTCGGCGTCCCCTGGCCGAAGGGCGCCTACGAGAAGGAGCAGACCTTCGCGCTCACGGACGCGGACGGCAAGGCCGTTCCCGTGCAGTCCTGGCCGATCGCCTACTGGCCCGACGGCTCCCTCAAGTGGACCGCGCACGCGGTCGGTTCGGGCGACGGCAAGCTCACCCTCGCCGCCGGCACCCCCACCGCCCCCGAGAAGAAGGTCACCGTCGACAAGAGCGGCGGCACCATCGACATCTCGACCGGCGTCATCACCGCGAAGATCGGCAAGTCCGGTTCCACCATCGTCAAGTCGGTCACCCGGGGCTCGACGGAGATCGCGAAGAACGGCCGGCTCGTGCTGATCCGCCAGCCCGAGATCGAGGACGAGGACCAGGGCGCGGTCAAGACCGAGCGTTTCGACGGCGCCGTCTCCAAGGTCGAGGTCGAGCAGGAAGGCCCGGTCCGCGCCGTCGTCCGGATCGACGGCAAGCACCGCAAGGGCGGCCGGAGCTGGCTGCCGTTCTCGATCCGGCTCTACTTCTACGCGGGCGCCGACTCCTTCCGCATGGTCCACACCCTCACCTTCGACGGCACGCAGGAGCCCGCGAAGGCGAGCGGCGACTTCATCCGCGGACTCGGCGTGCGCTTCCAGGTGCCGATGCGGGACAAGGCGTACGACCGTCACGTCCGCATCGGCGGCGACGGCACCGGCCTGCTCCGCGAGGCCGTCAAGGGCATCACCGGACTGCGCCGCGACCCCGGGGCGGCCGTACGCACCGCCCAGTTCGAGGGCAAGAAGCTGCCCGACCCGGCCACCTGGGACCAGCGGGTCACCACCCGCCTCCAGTACATCCCCGAGTGGGGCGACTACAGCCTCTCCCAGCTCTCCGCCGACGGCTTCACGGTCCGCAAGCGCACCAAGAAGGGCCACGGCTGGATCGGCGCGGGCGGCGGCCGCCGGGCGAGCGGCTTCGGGTACGTCGGCGGCGCGAGCGGCGGGTTCTCCTTCGGCCTGCGGGACTTCTGGGAGAAGTTCCCCGCCCAGCTCGACATCCGCGACGCCCAGACCGACACGGCCGAGGTCACCCTCTGGCTCTGGTCGCCCGAAGCGCAGCCCATGGACCTGCGCTTCTACCACGACGGCATGGGCCAGGACACCTACCCCGAGCAGCTCGAGGGCCTCAACATCACCTACGAGGACTACGAGCCCGAGTTCGGCACCCCCTACGGCATCGCCCGCACCAGCGAACTCCTCTTCTGGGCCCACGACTCCACCCCGAGCGCCGAGGCGATGGCCCGGCAGGTCGAGGCCGTACGCACTCCGCCGCAGCTCGCCGCCCAACCTCAGCAGCTCATCAAGGCGGGCGTCTTCGGCAAGCTGTTCTCCGCGCCGGACCGCTCCACCAGCGCCAAGGCGAAGATCGAGGACCACCTCGACTTCCTCTTCACCTACTACAAGGACCAGGTCGAGCAGCGCCGCTGGTACGGCTTCTGGGACTACGGCGACATCATGCACAGCTACGACCCCAGCCGCCACCAGTGGTGCTACGACGTCGGCGGCTACGCCTGGGACAACTCCGAGCTCTCGCCCGACCTGTGGCTCTGGTTCGCGTACATGCGCTCCGGGCGCGCCGACATCTTCCGGTTCGCCGAGGCCATGACCCGGCACACCGGCGAGGTCGACGTCTACCACCTCGGCAAGTGGGCGGGCCTCGGCACCCGGCACGGTGTCCAGCACTATGCCGACAGCGCCAAGCAGCAGCGCATCGCCAACACCACCTATCGCCGCTACTACTACTTCCTCACGGCGGACGAACGCGTCGGCGACCTCATGCACGCCAACGTCGACTCCGACGAGACGTTCCTCGTCCTCGACCCCATCCGCAAGATCCGCACCGAGCCGTACACCCCCGACCGCAACGCCCTGTCCATCGGCTTCGGCACCGACTGGAGCGGCCTGGTCTCGGCCTGGCTCACCGAGTGGGAGCGGCGCGGACCCAAGTGGGAGAAGGCCAGGGCCAGGGTCCTGTCCACGATGGAGACCATCGCCGCCCAGCCCAACGGCTTCGTCCAGGGCAACGCGTTGTACGACCTGGACACCGGGAAGTTCGCCATCGCGGCGGAGCCCAAGGTGGGAGTCTCACACCTGTCGGCCATGTTCGGCCTGGTCGAACTGTGCGCCGAGCTGATCGACCAGGTCGACATGCCGAAGTTCAAGGAGGCGTGGCTCGACTACTGCCGCTACTTCAACGCCACCAAGGCCGAGCAGAAGGCCCGCTACGGCTCCGACTTCGGTTCCCTGCTGCTCTTCCAGGGCCACTCCCGGCAGGACGCCTACGCCGCCGTCCAGGCGGGCGACGACAAGCTGGCCGCCCGGGCCTGGCGGCAGTTCTACAACAGCGCCGACACCTGGGACTACAAGGAGTCCACCGACTGGTCCACGAAGAAGATCGAGGGCCCGACCGGTCTGGTCCCCGGCAGCGAGGCGGCCTGGGTGTCCACCAACGCCACGGCGCTGTACGGCCTGGCGGCGATCCAGAACCTGGCGCTGGTGGGCGACAAGATGCCGTAGCCGGGGGCTAGTTCATCCTGCCCAGAACCTCCCGCACCCGTCGGACGTCCCTGATCCGCTGCTCGTACGTCGCCCCGAGTGCGAGCAGCAGGAGTCCGGCGAGGGCGGGAGGCGCCCAGCGGGGGAGTGCGCCCGTCACCTGCACGACGTACGGGGCGAGTTCGTGCAGTGTGACCAGGGCCAGCACCGAGCCGCCGAACACCAGCGGCGCCTGGAGGTGGTGCCGGGCTCCCAGCAGAGTGATGAGCAGCGCCGCCGTGCCCAGCAGCAGCGGTCGTGTCCAGTGCGGGTCGGCCCAGGCCGCGACGAGGCTCGGCAGAAGGGTGGCGGCGAGTCCGGGACCGTACGCCGTCCAGGAGGACGCCCGTGGATCGCGGCGCCGGCGCAGGGCGCCGACGAGCAGCGCGGGCACGGTCACCGGGAGCGTGTAGGCCTCGGGTGTGCCGACGTCCCAGGCGGCCAGGCGTACCCAGGCGGCCAGCACGAACAGGGCCGTGGCCGCGTAGCCGACGGGACGACGGTCCGGACGCAGCGCCGTGCCCGCGGCGATCACTCCGCACAGGGCCAGCACCAGGGCGAGCAGCGGCGGATCGGTGACGGCGAGGCCCACGGCGAGCAGGCCGGTGACGGCTCCCACGATCTCGACCGGCACGGTCGCCCGGTGCTCACCGAGACGCGCCGCGAGCAGCGCGGCGGCCACGGGGACGGCCAGGACCAGCAGGGCGGTTCCGGCCGGCGGCCAGTCCGCGGCGGCACCGGTGGCCGAGGCCAGCGCGGCGGCGTACCCGAGGGTGGCCGGAGCCGTGACGGGGGCGATGCTCGCCTGCCATGAGGCCGCGGCGAACAGGGCCACCAGCACGGACAGCACCACGAGGGTCGCGGTCTGGGAGGCGAGAGCGGTCAGGACGAGGCTGACGGAGGTGACCAGGGCGAGGACGAGAGCGGTGAGTCGCGCGGCCGGCACCGTGGCCCGGCGCACGTACAGCGCGGCCGCCGTCATGACCCCGAGGACCGACATCCCCGCGACGTACGGAATCCCGATGACCGCCGGAAGCACCAGCGCCGTCGCCCAGAGCAGGCCCAACGCGCCGAGCCGGGCCCGCGCACGCCACGGCTCCGTACGGATCGCCAGGGCGAGAACGGCCGCGACGGCGACCAGCGCGACGGGAGCCGCCGCCGAGTCCCCAGGCCAAGGTGCGTCCACGGTCACCGCGGTGCGGGCGTCCGAAGGAGCGCCGCTCCACACGCGGCCCACCCAGCCGGCCGGTCCCAGCAGCACCACGGTGACGACGGGCAGTGTCCACAGCAGCGCCAGTGCCTGTACGACGCCGGAGGCCCAGGCGAACCCCTGCCGCATCGCGTCGGGCAGCCGCCCGGCCCGCACCGCCGCCAACAGGGCGATCCCGCACACCAGATGAGCCGGAACCGCCCACTCCGACGGCAGTCCGGAGCGAGCGACCCCACCGAACGCACCCACGGTGAGCAGCCCCGAGGCGATCGCGAGACCAAGAGGGTGCCGCGTGCCCGGGCCCCGCCAGGCCGCGCCCAGCGCGATCGCCGCCGCGAGCAGGAGAAGCC
>NZ_JBHUQX010000391.1:0-8940 GCF_042674225.1 Streptomyces sp. NPDC056948 | reverse complement strand
TCCCTCGCGGATGCCGGCCGAGACGGTCGTCGGGGTTTACTCGCCGGCCGGGTGGGGGTCGCCGTGGCGGCGTTCGTACTCGGTCATGGCCGCCTTCATGGCGAGGTCCCAGGCCTGTCCGGCCTCGCCGGTGTGGGACTGGAGGCCGATCAGTTCCATGCGCCGCAGGAGGGTGCGGCGGGCGCCGGCGTACCGGTGGGCGTGCTGTTTGCCGATGGAGGCGCGCAAGGGCGGCAGGGTGGTTCCGGGGAGTTTCCGCTCGGGGGCCACGAGGGCCATGGTGACCTGGGGGATCGCTTCCATCAGCGTGGCCAGGACGGCGTCGCCGTGACCGGTGTGCACGCCCTCCCTGGCCGCGTACATCCCGAACGCCATGTGCCTCGACTCGTCCCGGATGACGTTGCGCAGACCGGTGTTGAGAACGGGCAGGCTGCCCCGCAGCTGGCGGACCATGGACAACATGGCCCCCAGGACGGACATGGCCAGGACGCCCTCCGCCATGAGGTGGTAGTACGTCACCGCCTCGTACCAGGCCCGGGTGTCCTCGGGGTGGAAGCGGACGTGGTCGGTGCGGGTCCTCAGCTCGTCGTCGAAGATCGTCGACACCGCGTCGCCGGCGCTCCCCAGTGCGGCCGCGATGACCTCCTCGTGGCTGGGCCGGGAGCTCCGCATCTCCTGCAGGTAGGTGGCGAAGAACCGGGTGTGCCGCGCCTCGTCGGCGATCTGGGTGCACAGGTACTGGTGGGAGTCCAGGCTGGGCGCGGCGTCGGCGAGCGGCGAGAGGGTGTTGCTGACGGCGGCCTCGCCCAGCACGAACCCCTCGATCATCGTCTCCAGTTCACCGCGTGCGTAGGGCCGCATGGCGGCCCAGTCGGCGGCATCGGAGGCGATGGGCAGCTCCGTCAGCCGCCACTGCCCGTGCTCCCATTTGCGGAACAGCTCCGCCGGGGAGATGACGCGCTCCTCGTCGGCCTCCATCTGTTCCAGTGCGTCGACGGTCACTGCTCCTCCTCGGCGGGGTCGTTGACGGAGTCGTGCACGACGACTCCGTCGATGCTTCCGGTCATGAGCTGTTCGAACATGGCGCGCCGCTGCGGCTTTCCGCTGGAGGTACGGCGAACGGCCCCCCGGTTCACTGCGGCGACGACCACGCGCAGGCCACGCGCCTGCCGCCGCAGTTCCCGGTAGACCTCCTCGGTCCACTCCCCAGGCTTCTTCACCACCAGGGCGGCCACGGTGTCCCGGCCGTCGAGGCTGCCGAGCACGACGGCGTACCGGACCTTCCCCAGTGCTTCCAGCCCGCTCAGCGCGTTCTCGACGTCCTCGGCGAACAGCTGGACGCCCCGCACCTTGAGGCTGTCCCCCAGCCGGCCGAGGACGTACAGCCGCTCCTTCCAGAAGAACCCGGCGTCGCCGGTGACGAACTCACCGGGCCACGGCTCGTGTCCGCGGTAGCCGTCGGCGAGCGAGACGCCGCCCACGACGATCTCGCCGAGCACGCCCTCCGACACGGAGTCTCCCGCCTCGTCCCGCACCTCGACCGTCACGCCCGGCAGCACGCGGCCGCTGGCCGGCAGGTCGAGCGGCCCGGCCGCCGGGACCTCACCGGAGTCGACCACGACCTTCTCGCCGAGCCGCAGCCGGCCCCGGTCGACCAGGACCCGGTCGACCGGGGCGTCGAGGTCCTTGCCGGACACGGCGAGGACGCCCTCGGCGAGTCCGTAGGCGGGGACGAGGGCGCCGCTGGGCCAGCCGAACGGGCTCAGCCGCCTGGTGAACTCGTCCAGCACCGTGCCGTCGATGGGCTCGGCGCCGACCACGTTGACCCGCACCTTCGAGAAGTCGCAGCCCGCCAGGTCCTCCTCCCGCACCCGGCGCAGCATGTGCTTGAGGGAGAACGGCGGTACGGCGGTGATCTGCACCTTGCCGCTGCCGAGCAGCCGCAGCCACCGGCTCGCACCGGTGATGAACTGGTCGGGCTGCATGATCCACAAATTCGACTGGGTCACCACGCTCGGCAGCACCATGCCCACGAGGCCCATGTCGTGGTGGATGGGCAGCCAGGTGCCGCAGGCGTTGCCGTCGTGGAAGCCCAGCCACCTGACGAGGATGCCGATCTGGGCGTGCAGGGCCTGGGGCGAGACGGCGACGCCCTTGGGCACGGAGGAGGAGCCCGAGGTGAACTGCAGCAGCGCCGTGGGCGGCAGGGCCGGACGCTCCTGCGGCGGGGACCCGGCCGGTGTGCCGGGGGCCGCGTCCAGTGCCATGGGGCGGTGGCCGTGTTCGCGCAGGGTCGGGCCCAGCTGGTCCAGCAGCTCGGGGTCGAGCACGACCACCGTGGGGGCGGCCACGTCGAGGATCGCGCCCAGGTGCCGGCTGTAGGCCGCTCGGTCCTGGAACAGGGCCGGCGGTACGGCGGGGGACGGTGTGGCCCCGGCGGCGAGCGCGCCGAAGAAGGCGGTGATGAACCCGGGGCCGTTGCGGTGGATGATCGAGACCACGTCGCCGGGCTTTACGCCGGCGGCGGTGAGCGCGGCGGCCGCCGCCTTGGTGTGCTCGGCGAGGTCGGAATAGGGCGTGTACTGCCACTCCCCCGTCATGTCCAGGATGTTGACGCCACGGTCCGCGCGCGGCGTGTCCAGCCAGTCGAGCAGGCCGGGTACGGGCACGTCGTTGTCCTGCATGGTCAGCTCCCTTGGCTCTTGTTCGCTATCTCGGCTACCGCCCGCACGATGAGGACGACGTTGGCCAGGCCCAGCAGGAAGAGCAGCCGGGAGCCGATCCAGCTGGTCACCGGGCCGCTCCAGCCCTTCACCACGCCCTGAAGCCGGCCCTGGGC
This sequence comes from Streptomyces sp. NPDC056948, assembly GCF_042674225.1. Taxonomy (NCBI): domain Bacteria; kingdom Bacillati; phylum Actinomycetota; class Actinomycetes; order Kitasatosporales; family Streptomycetaceae; genus Streptomyces; species Streptomyces sp. NPDC056948. The sequence continues at coordinate 6,101 of NZ_JBHUQX010000391.1, read as the reverse complement.
GAAGGTGGCCAGCAGCGCGGCGACCACCAGCAGCACGGTGGGCGGCAGCAGGCTCACGTGGACGACGGCCGGCACACACAGCACGACGGGGATCCACAGCTGCCAGGCAGGGGCGGCCTGGAACCGCTCCGTCGCGAGCGCCCGCTCGGTCCACAGGCTGAGCAGGTAGCCGAAGGCAGCGGCCATGAGGATGAACGACGACACGGTCAGCCAGAGCGGTGTGACGGCGTAGTAGTCGACGCCGTCGGGGTGAATGAACAGCACCCCACCGGCGGTGGCGCCGAAGACACACGTCTTCAGGGGCCGGTTGCCGGTGTTGAGCCATGGGCGTACCAGGATGTACAGCGCGCCGACCTGGGCGCCCATGGCTATTCCGGACTCCAGGAGCCCGAAGGTCTTCAGGCTCCACTCCCCGATCGTGGAGTTGGCGTCGGTCGTCTTGCCCATGGACGACTCGGGGGAGGTGAAGCGGAGCCCGAACATCACCAGGCGTCCCAGGACGCCGCCGACCAGCAGACCGGCCAACGCGCCGGCCGTGACACCGACGGAGAGTTTCCACAGGGCTGAGCCCGTGCCACGGTTCTCGGCGGTCAGTGCCGCCTCATTCGCCACTGTCATGGTGCCCGGAGCCTCTTTCGTTCGTCGACCGTCTGTTGAGCGGCGCGTCCGGATCGGTCACGCCGTGGGAGAGGGCCTGTTCGAAACCCCGCGCGAGGTCGGCGACGGTCTCGGACGGCACGCGTGGGGAGTGGCCGATGCCGAGCCGCCGGTGACCGGGCGACTCGTGCATCGAGATGTGCAGGTCGGCGGTGAAGCCCGCGCCGTCCATGCCGTAGGGGATGCGGCGCAGCCGCCCGCCGTCCGGTGCCTCCTGCTCGTGAAAGGTCTGGTACACCACGTCGACCGCTGCCTCGCTGCGGCGCCGCAGGGCCCGCAACTCGGGTCGGGCCAGCAGCCGGTGGTAGGGGACGTGGGCCAGCTCCAGGGCCCGCAGCGTGGTCTCGCGGGCGGCGCGCAGCGCCTGGCGGAAGCTGTCCTCGGCGTCCAGGACGACGGGGACGGTGCTGATGAAGGGGCCCAGGGTGTCCATCAGCGGCCTGAGCCGCCGGGTGGAGACCTCGATGGCGATCAGCGCGGCGGACTGGCCGGACAGGTCCTGCAGGGCGACCGACAGGGCCGCGAGACCGGCCATGAAGGGACTGGCCCGTTCCTCGGTGAGCAGCGCGCGCAGCGCGTCGTCGGCGACCGAGTCGAGACCGAAGGAGGCGGCGAGCCCGGACCCGGGAGCCCTGGAGCGAAGCCCCACGCCGGGCAGTTCGTTGGGCCGGGCGTCCTTCAGGGCGATGACGGACTCGTCGACGAGCGCGTCCAGCCGTGCGCCGTAGGTGTCGTGCTGCCAGGCCGCGTAGTCGAGATAGGAGACGCGTTCGCCGTACTCGTCGCCCCTGCCGTCGAGCTCCAGCCCGATACGGCGCTCCAGTTCGTCGAGGGTGACGGCGTCGGCCACGGTGTGGTGCACGACCGTGGCGAAGGCATGTCCGCCACCGGGCAGCGGCGCCAGCGCGCTGGCGAAGACCCGGGCGCTCTGCGGATCGAGGGGCCGCCGGACGAACTCGCCCAGCAGCGCCAGCGGGTCGGGCCCGTTCAGCAGCTCAGGGCGTGCCTGCGCCGTGGCGTCCGCCTGCTCGACCTGCTGGACGAACCGGCCGTTCTGGCGTCCGATACGGATGCGCAGCAGCGGGCTGCGCGCCACGACCCGGGCGACAGCATCACTCACCTGAGCGGCCGACGTCCCGGGACCGATCTCGTACAGGCGCGGCATGTTGAAGGTGCCGGTGCGGCGCATCCGCGCCAGGAAGAGCATCCACTCCTGTTCGTGCGAGGCGGGGGCCAGGGTCCGGCCTGTGGCGTAGCTCATCAGGTCGTGGGCCCGGGTCACTGGCTGGGCACCTCCTCCGTGAGGTGGAACTCCGGCCGGATGTCGATGAGTTCGGGGAAGAGCCGCACATCCAGCCGACGGCGCAGATAGTCGCTCGACTCGCCACCCGTGCCGGAGGCGGAGCCGATCTGGCGGCGCACCAGCCGCAGATGGAAGCCCATCCACTCGGAGTGCGCGTCGTCGAGGTCGACCAGCAGCTCGGCGACCTCGCGGACCCCGGTGTCCGGGTTGCCGTACACCTTCGCCAGTCCGCCGCGTCGCTCCGCGAGTTCGCTGAACGCCTCCCACAGCGACGGGCCAGGGCCCCGGCAGGCCTGGACGAACTCGTGGTACTGCCGGGACTGGACCGCGGAGGCCGGGCCGAGGGCCGGACGGAAGGCGGCGAACTCGGTGGGCAGCATGCCGCACAGCGTGTTGAGCGTGCCGGAGAGCTGCGTGAGCAGCCCGAGCCCGGTGCGCAGCCGGCGTGCCGTCCGCGCCGTGTCCTCCTCCAGCAGGAGCTGCCGGGCCCCGCGGGTCTCCCGCAGGAGGGCCGCCAGCCACAGTTCGGACACCTGGTGGACTGTCACGAACAGGTCCTCGCCCGGCAGCGCGGTGCGAGGTGAGTGGAGTGCGAGCAGCTCTCCGACCCGGATGTACTCCTCATAGGGGTTGGGTGGTGTGCTCACCGCTGTCACCGCTCTCTTTCTGGGTCCGCTGCTGGAGGTCCTGCGATCGCGTAGGCGTCCGCCTGCGCCCGGTACAGATCGGCGTACCGGTCGCCGGCCGCCATGAGCTCGTCGTGGGAGCCCGACTCGACAATCCGGCCCCGCTCCATGACGACGATGCGGTCGGCGAAGCGCACCGAACCGAGCCGGTGGGTGATGACCACGACGACGCCCCGCCCATCGGCGGTGACGGTGCGGGCGGCCTCGGCGTAGTGCCGGAACAGCCGGTACTCGGTCTCGGCGTCGAGCGAGGCGGTGGGCTCGTCGAGGACGAGCAGGTGCGGGGTCTCCCGCATCATCGAGCGGGCCACCGCCAGTTTCTGCCACTGGCCGGTCGACAGTTCGGTGCCGTCGTTGTGGGAGCGCCCGAGCCGGGTGCGCAGGCCGTCGGGCAACGACTGTTCGAGCCGCTCCCCGTCGGCCCGGGCCAGGGCGCCGCGTACGGCGTCGGTGTCGTCGATGCGCGTCAGGTCGCCGAGCCCGACGGCCTGCCCGGCCTCGGTCTCGAACCGGACGAAGTCCTGGTAGGCCGCCGACACCCCGTCCCGCCAGGCATCGGGCCGGACGTCCGCGAGGTCCGTGCCGTGCCAGGTGATCGTGCCGCCGGTCGGGGCGTACAGCCGGCACAGGAGCTTGGCGAGGGTGGTCTTGCCGGCCCCGTTCTCGCCGACGACGGCTATGGTCCGGCCGCCCGGGACGTCCAGGTCGATTCCTCGCAGGGCAGGGGCGTCGGCGCCGCGGTAGGTGAAGGTGACGCCCCGCAGGGAGAGCCCGCCGCCCGCGTCGCCGGGTTCCTGCCCGCCCTCCTCGGTGGCCGTGGTCAGGCCGGCGATCCGCAGATAGCGGTCGGCGGTGGCCCGGGCGCGTACCAGTTGGGTCACCGCGTCGGTCGCCATGGTCACCTGCCCGGTGACCTGCGCGGCCAGCGTCGCGGTCAGCAGGACGTCCCCGACGCCCGCCTTCCCGGCCACGGCCGCCAGCACGGCGACGGCCACCGCGGCGACGTAGGCGGCCGCGAACAGGACGGTGGCGTCGGCCTGGTGGCGGAAGGACCGGTGGGCTCCGCGCTCCCGCTCGTGCTGGGCGGCCTCGGAGAGCTGACGGTGCCGGGCCCGTACGGCCTCCTGCGCGCCGAGCACCGACAGCTCCTGGGCGTGCCCGGCGCCGCACATCACGGCGTACATCTCGCGCGCGAGGTTGTCGTCCGGCGTGGCGCGCTCCAGGGAACGCTGCCGCCACCGGTCGCCGCGTCGGCTCGCCCACACCGGCACCAGGCCGAGGACGGGGAGCAGCAGCAGGGCCGGGTGCACGTCGGCGAGGACGACCACCGCGAAGGCCAGCTGCCCCAGCGCGCCCATGAGGGTCAGCAGGAAGATGATCACCTGGGCGAGCCGGTTGACATCCCGTTCGACGAGGGCGAGTTCCTCGGCGACCTGGGGATCCTCGTGGTGTGCGATGCTCCACGGCGCCATGCTCATCGCGGCGACGTTCATCTCCACCGCGTGCCTGACACGTTCCTCCAGGACCGTGCGCAGCCCGAAGGTGTACCACAGCAGGGCCAGCCAGCTCGCGACGGCGGCCGCGAGGACCAGGCCCCACTTCATGGCCGTACCGTCGTCGCCGTCCACCACGGCGTCGGTGAGCCGGCCGATCAGCAGGGCGACCAGCACCGGGTGGGCCGAGATGGCGAGGGTCATGATGACGGCGCCGACCGCGCGTACCGGGTCGGTGCGCAGCGCCAGGCGTGCCATGGCCGCCGTGCCCCGCCAGCTGTCCGTGCTCATCGCACTCCCTCCTGCTCGGTGAACGGCGCGGCCTGGGCGAGGAACATCCGCCGGTACAGGCCGTCCTGGTGCATGAGGTCGTCGTGCGAGCCGGACTCGACGACCCGCCCGCGGTCCAGGACGACGATCCGGTCGACCCGGCGCACGGTGTTGAAGCGGTGCGAGACCACGATGCGGATCATGTCTTCGGTCTCGTCGAGGAGCCGGTCGAAGAACTCGGTCTCCGCGGACGGGTCGATGCTCGCGGTGGGTTCGTCCACCAGCAGGACGCGGGCTCCCTGGTGGAGGGTGAAGAACGCGCGGGCCAGCGCCAGGCGCTGCCACTCGCCTCCGGAGAAGTCGACGCCGCCCGGCAGCCGGGCTCCGAGGACGGTGTCGATGCCGTGCGGCAGCCGTGCCACCCGCTCTCCCAGGCCGACACGTTCGAGGCAGTCCAGCACCGTCTTACGGGCCTGCTCGTCGCCGGGGTCCGCGCGCAGTACGTGGACGTTCTCGGCGACGGTCAGCGGGAGCCGGGCGAAGTCCTGGAAAACCATGGCGAGGTGCCGCCGCCAGTCGGCCCTGCCCAGCTCGTGCAGAGCGGCGCCATCGGCCTCGATCCGGCCCGAAGCGGGCTCGAGCAGCCCCGCGAGCAGTTTGAGCAGCGTGGTCTTGCCCGCGCCGTTCTCTCCGACCAGGGCGACGGATTCGCCGGCCGCGACGCTGAACGACACGCCGTCGAGGACCGGACTCGTGTCGCTGCGCGGCTTGTCGCGGGTCTTGTCGTGCGGCTCATCGCGGGTCTCGCCGCGCTTGCCGGCATCGGTGGCGCCGCCCGTTTCGCCGTCCGTGGCGTCGCCGTTCCTGTCGTACGCGAACGTCACGTCCCGCAGTTCCAGGCGCCGCACCGCCAGGTCCTTCACCGCGCGGACCGCCGGGGCAGCCGAGCCGTGGGCGGCGGCCTTGCGCTCTTCGAGGCGGCGCACCGCGGAGACGGGGGCCAGGGCGACGTCCAGTCCGAACGCCGCCGTACCGCCGGAGACGGCGGAGGCACCGATGAGTGCCTGGAGGAAGACGGCGAACGCCCCGATCTCCAGGCCGCCGTTCACTCCGTCGTCGACCAACCGCCAGAAGACCAGTCCGTAGACCGCGACGAGGACACACGAGAGCAGGACGATCTTGGTGTCGCTCGGTCGGCGCCGCTGCCAGGTGGGCCGGATGGCGGCCAGCCATTCCTGGTCCAGACGGGCCAGCACCCAGTCCCGGAGCCCGAAGACCCGGATCTCCTTGGCCGCCGCGCCCTGCACGGCGAGCTTGCGGAAGTACTCGGCCCGGCGCATGACATGGGCCTGGCCGAAGAGGAGCTCCAGCCGTTTTCCGTTCTCGCGCCCCGCGACGAGCCGTACCGCGATCCAGGCCAGTGCCACCGCGGCACCGGCCCAGACGTGGAAGAACATCAGCAACAGGAGCGGGCCGACGGCGCCGACCAGGGCGGAGGTGACCTCGGCGAGGCCCGCCACCGCGCGCTCCAGCGGCAGCCCACCGGCCGCACCCGACAGGATCGCCAAGTCGTCACGGGTCCGGTCGTCCTGGAGGTGATCGAGGCCGTCGTCGATGGAGCAGGCCCGCATGGCCCGCTCCCGCAGCGTGATCTCGATCCGCTGTCCCAGGATCTCACCGACCGCGAAACGG
>NZ_JBHUQX010000390.1:0-8958 GCF_042674225.1 Streptomyces sp. NPDC056948 | reverse complement strand
TGCGATGGAGCCGGAGTGATGCCATGGTGGCGTCACTTCAGCGCCAGGGTCTGGCGCCATCCCTCGCCCACCGACAGGAGTTCCCAGCCGTGGCTACCTTCCTTTACAAACTGGGCCGTCTCGCCTTCCGGCGCCGATGGCTGATGGTGTTGCTGTGGGTGGGGGTCCTCTGCGGTGCGGGCTTCGCCGCCTCCGCCGCCCCGGCGCCGCCCGCGGACACCTTCTCGATGCCCGGCACGGAGTCGCAGAAGGCCTTCGACCTGCTGGAGAGGAAGTTCCCGGACGCGAGAGCCGACGGCGCGAGCGCCCGGGTCGTGGTCCGTGCGTCCGAGGGCACGAAGATCTCCGACCCCGCGCAGAAGGCCCACGTCGCCGCGCTCGTCGCGGAGTTGCGGAAGTCCCCGCAGGTCGCCTCGGTGAGCGACCCGTTCACGACGAAGGCGGTCAGCGAGGACGGCTCCACCGCCTACGCCATTGCCACCTACAAGGTCCCCGCCACCGAGGTCGGCGACAAGGCGCACGACGCCCTCGACGACGCACTGGCCCAGGCCCGTGACGCCGGCCTGACCGCGGAGGCCGGCGGCGACGCCGTGAAGATCGACGCCGCCATGAGCGGCACCGGCGAGAAGATCGGCATCCTGGTCTCCGCCTTGGTGCTGCTCCTCACCTTCGGCTCGGTGATCGCCGCCGGAATGCCCCTGCTCACGGCCCTGATCGGCGTCGGCATCGGCATATCCGCGATCTCGGCGCTCGGCGCCACCCTCGGCCTGTCCGGCACCACATCGACCCTGGCGATGATGCTCGGCCTCGCCGTCGGCATCGACTATGCCCTGTTCATCGTCTCCCGCTATCGCGCCGAGCTCACCGAGGGCCGCGAGCGCGCCGACGCCGCGGGGCGGGCGGTCGGCACCGCGGGCTCCGCGGTCGTCTTCGCCGGGCTCACCGTCATCGTGGCCCTCGCGGGCCTGGCCGTGGTGAACATCCCCATGCTCACCAAGATGGGCCTGGCCGCCGCCGGCACCGTCGCCATCGCCGTCCTGGTCGCCCTCACCTTCGTGCCGGCGCTGCTCGGCTTCGCGCCGGTCAAGGTGCTGCGCCGCCGGGACCGCCACCGGTACTCCGGCAGGCCGCTCAGCGCCCGCCGGCAGCGCAAGGCCGACAAGCACGCCGTGAAGGACGCCAGGCGCAAGCCCAATCTCGGCTCCCGCTGGGCCGGTTACGTCCTGCGCCACCCCGTCGCCGTCCTGCTCCTGGCCGTCCTCGGCCTCGGCGCGGTCGCCGTGCCCGCCGCCAGCCTGGAGCTCGGTCTGCCCGGCGAGGGCACCATGGCCCCCGACACCACCCAGCGCAAGGCCTACGACCTGCTCTCGGAGTCCTTCGGCGCCGGGTTCAACGGGCCGCTGACGATCACCGTGGAGGGCCCGGACGCCAAGGCCGCGGCCGACACCGTCGGCAAGCGTCTCGCCGGGCAGGACGGCGTCGCCACGGTCACCCCGGCCACGCCCAACGAGGCCGGCGACACCGCGATCCTGAACGTCGTCCCGACCACCGGACCCACCGACGCCGCGACCGAGGACCTGGTGCGCCAACTGCGCTCCCTCGCCGATGGCTTCCGGGCCGACACCGGCGCCGAGGTCCTGGTCACCGGCCAGACCGCGATGTTCATCGACTTCTCCGAGACCCTCGACGACGCGCTGCTTCCCTATCTCGCCCTGGTCGTGGGCCTGGCGTTCCTGCTCCTGATGGTGGTCTTCCGCTCGGTCCTCGTGCCGCTCAAGGCCGCGCTCGGCTTCCTGCTCTCGGTGACCGCCGCGCTCGGCGCCGTCGTCGCGGTCTTCCAGTGGGGCTGGCTCGCCGATGTCTTCGGCGTCGACCAGCCCAGCCCGATCATGAGCACGATGCCGATCTTCATGATCGGCGTGGTCTTCGGACTCGCCATGGACTACGAGGTGTTCCTGGTGACCCGTATGCGGGAGGCGTACGTCCACGGGGCACGGCCCGCCGAGGCCGTCGTCACCGGCTTCCGCTACGGCGGCCGGGTGGTCGCCGCGGCCGCCGCCATCATGATCAGCGTGTTCTCCGGCTTCATCGTGGAGGACAACGACTTCGTCAAGATGATCGGCTTCGGCCTCGCGGCCGCGGTGCTCTTCGACGCCTTCCTCGTCCGCATGACGATCGTCCCCGCCCTGTTCGCCCTGCTCGGCAAGTCGGCCTGGTGGCTGCCGCGGTGGCTCGACCGACTGCTCCCGAACCTCGACGTCGAAGGCGCGAAGCTCTCCGGCACGGCCCCGCCCGGGCAGGTGGCGCCGCCGCGCCGCGCACCCGAACTGGTCGACTAGCGAGCCTGGTCGGCCGGGTCCGGCTCGGCGGCCTCGTCCAGGCGGGCCTGCTCCTCTTCGCCGAGGAGCAGGTCCGCCGCGGCCGCCGAGTCCCTGGCCGTCTCCGGCCGGCTCGACCCCGGAATCGGGATGACGGCCGGGGAGCGCGCCAGCAGCCAGGCCAGGCCGACCCGCTGGGGACTGACACCGCGCTCCGCCGCGACGGCGTGGAAGGCGGCGAAGCGGTCCGCTCCCTCCGTCCGCGACGGCCCGTCCAGGGAGCTGCGGGCCAGCCCGCCCAGCGGACTCCACGGCAGGAACGCCAGCCCCAGTTCCGCGCACAGCCGCAGCTCCGGCTCGCTGCTCCGGACGGCGGGGGAGTACCGGTTCTGCACCGACACCAGCCGGTCGCCGAGGATCTCGCGCGCCCGGCGGATCAGGTCCGCGTCCGCGTTGGACACCCCGGCCAGCCGGATCGTGCCCGCGTCGAGCAGCTCCCGCAGGGCACCGACCGACTCCTCGAACGGCACCGCGGGGTCCGGCTTGTGGAGCTGGTAGAGGCCGATCGCCTCCACACCGAGGCGCTTGCGGGAGGCCTCGGCGGCGGCCCTGAGGTGGCGCGGCCGGCCGTTCACCGTCCAGTCGCCGCCGCCCGGGCGGCCGCGGCCGCCCTTCGTCGCCACCAGCACGTCGGAGGTGTCACCGCCGTACGTGGCGAGTGCCCGGGCCAGCAGACGTTCGTTGTGGCCGGGCTCCGCGCCCGGCAGATGGTAGGAGTCGGCCGTGTCCAGGAGGGTCACGCCCGCGTCGAGCGCGGCGTGCACGGTGGCCAGGGCGCGCTTCTCGTCCGGCCGGCCCTCGAGGGACAGCGGCATCGCGCCGAGCCCGATCGCGCTCACCGGCAGCCCGCCCAGTGTCCTGTACCGCATGTCAGTCGCCCTTTCCGAGCGTCTCGGCGACGGCACGCGGCAACCACTGCCGGGCGTCGGCGAAGGTGTGGCCGAGCCGGGTGGCACGGGTGTTGTCCATGCCGTAGGAGCGGCGGAAGGAGAACGGGGAGACCTCGCCGACCTCCACGGGCCGGAACACGGTCCGGCCGCCCGGGACGTGCGCGGCGACCGCCTCGCACAACTCCTCGGTGCTCAGCGTCCCGTGCGAGGCGGCGTTCACCGGCCCGGTGAACTCCTCGCCCGCCGCCCACGCCAGGAAGCGGGCGATCTCCTCGACATGGATGTACGTGGCGGGCCGGTTCACGGCGGGCACGGTGATGGGCTCACCGGTGCGTATCCGCTCGGCGTAGTGGGCCAGCCGGCCGGTGAAGTCGTCGTTCCCGCCCAGCACATGGGCCACCCGCACCGCCGTGTACGGGAACGCCGGGCCGTCGGCCGCGAGGACCGCCTCGGCCTGCCGCTTGCCCTCCCCGTAGTGCGCCTCCCGGAACACCGGGTCGTCCCAGGGCAGTTCGAGGTCCACGGGCACCGTGGACGGGACGACGGCCTCCTCGCGCACGAGGGCGGGGGAGTCCTCGTACTCGTACACCTCGACCGTCGAGGTCATCACATAGCGGCCGGTACGGCCGGAGAAGACGCGGCGGGCGAGCGCCGCCTGGCGAGGGGTGTAACAGAACTGGTCGACGACGGTATCGAAGACGCGCGAGCCGAGCGCCTCGGTCAGCGACCGCTCGTCGTCCCGGTCGGCGACCAGGTGCTCCACCCCGGCCGGCGGCGGGGAGGATCCCCGGTTCAGCACGCTGACCCGGTGCCCTTCGGCCTGCAACCGTGCGATCAGGCGCTTTCCGATGTAGCGGTTTCCACCGATGACCAGTACGTTCCGGACCTTTTCCATGGCCATAATTCTCCTGGCGTACATCCATGTAATGAAGGGGGAACCATGGGAGTTCAGGCCGCCGCGCCGAAAGAACCACGGCATCTGCGCCCCGCCACCGACGAAACCTCGGTGGCCTTCGACGCGCTGGACCGGCAGATCCTCCACCTGCTCCAGACCGACGGCAGGATCAAGCTCAGCGAGCTGGGCCGCCGGGTCCGGCTCAGCCCGGCGGCGGTCACCGAGCGGGTGCGGCGACTGGAGGCCGCGGGCGTGATCAGCGGCTACGGCGCCCAGGTCGTCCCGGCCCGACTCGGCTACGGCATCCAGGCGTTCATCCGCGTCAACCCGCACGGCGGCTACAACCTGAAGCACCCGAGGACCCTGGAGCTGATCGAGCGGCCCGAGATCACCGAGGTGCACCACGTGGTCGGCGAGGACTGCTGGATCCTCAAGGTCGCCGTCCGGGACACCGTCCACCTGGAGGACGTCCTGGAGGGCGTCTCCGCGCTGGGGCGCACGACGACGTCGATCGTGCTGACCTCCCCGGTGGAGCGGAAACCGCTGTTGCCTTGACGCGGGGGTCAAGGAATACGTTCGTACGCATGCGAATCGGCGAGCTGGCCGCACGGGCCGGGACCACGACGCGGACGCTGCGGTACTACGAATCGCGGGGGCTGTTGCCCGCGCGGCGCACGGGCAACGGATACCGGAGCTACGACGAGAGCGATCTGCGGCTGCTCCGGCAGATCCGGACGCTGCAGGACTTCGGGTTCGACCTGGAGGAGACGCGGCCCTTCGTGGAGTGTCTGCGGGCCGGGCACCCCGAGGGCGACTCGTGCCCGGCGTCGCTCGCGGTCTACCGGCGCAAGCTGGGCGAACTGGACTCCCTGATCGGTGAGCTGACCACCGTCCGGGACACGGTCGCGCGACAGCTCGCGCGGGCCGAGCTGGCCGCCGAGGCGGAGGCTCCGGGCGGTCCGGAGCCGCAGTGCGAGCTGGGAGGGGACACCTGGTGACCGACATGACCGATGTGACCGACGTGGTTGACGTGACGGACGCGGATTTCGAGGCGAAGGTGATCGGCGCGGATCTGCCTGTGCTGGTGGAGTTCACCGCCGACTGGTGCCCGCCGTGCCGGCAGATGGGGCCGGTGCTGAAGGCCCTCGCTTCCGAGGAGGGCGACCGGCTGAAAGTGGTGCAGCTGGACGTGGACACCAACCCGGAGACGACCAACGCCTACAAGGTGCTCTCCATGCCGACCTTCATGGTCTTCCGCGACGGTGAGCCCGTGAAGTCGATGGTGGGCGCGCGGGCCAAGCGGCGGCTGCTGGAGGAGCTGGCCGACGTGCTCTAGGCGACCCGCCCGGACAACAGGAAATCCCCCGAGCAATTGCGCTCGGGGGATTTCCTTGCGTATATTTGTTTGTTCGCGACTTCAACTCAAAAAGAAGTCACGCGAAGTTCAGTGAGCACAGTATATCCGGGCGGGAGTGGAATTGTCAAACACCGAATTTCCGGACGATGAATTGCGGCATGAGCAGGAATTCATCGACGGGTTGTACGCGCGCGTGGACGCGCTGCGCGGCGACGCCGAGACCTCCGTCGCGGACGCGCTCGCGCAGGGCAACACGCCCCAGCAGGCCAGACTCGAGCGGGACATCCTCGTCGCCGAGCGCTCCGGGCTGCTCGCCGCGCTGAACGCGGTGGACGGCTCCCTGTGCTTCGGCCGGATCGACCTCACCTCGGGCGTCACCCACCACATCGGCCGGATCGGGCTGCGCACCGACGACGCCGAGCGCACCCCCGTCCTGATCGACTGGCGCGCCGATGTCGCCCGCCCCTTCTACCTGGCCACCGGCCACACCCCGATGGGCCTGAGGCGCCGGCGGCACATCGCCACCGACGGCCGGCGGGTCTCCCAGCTGCACGACGAGATCCTCGACCTCGGCGACGAGACCCGCACCGGCCACGAGGACCCGACGGGCGACGCCGTGCTGCTCGCCGCGCTCGACTCGGCCCGCACCGGCCGGATGAGCGACATCGTGCAGACCATCCAGGCCGACCAGGACCGCATCATCCGCGCCCCGCACCGCGGCGTCATGGTGGTGGAGGGCGGTCCGGGCACCGGCAAGACGGCCGTCGCCCTGCACCGCGCCGCCTATCTGCTGTACGAGCACCGCGAGCTGCTCGCCAAGCGGGCGGTACTGATCGTCGGGCCCAACCCGGCGTTCCTCGGCTACATCGGCGAGGTGCTGCCCTCCCTCGGCGAGACGGGCGTGCTCCTCGCGACCGTCGGCGAGCTGTTCCCCGGCGTGAAGGCGACCGCGACCGACACGCCCGAGGCCGCCGCCGTGAAGGGCCGGGCCGGCATGGCCGACGTCCTCGCCGAGGTGGTGCTCGGCCGGCAGGCGCTGCCCGACCCCGTCATCGCCATCGAGCACGACCGCGAGATCCTCATGCTCGACGACGGTCTGGTGAACGTCGCCCGCGAACGCACCCGCGCCGCCAAACTGCCGCACAACGCGGCCCGTGAGCACTTCGAGGGCCATGTCCTCAACGCGCTCACGGACCTGTACGCCGAGCGGATCGGCACCGACCCCTTCGACGGCTCCAGCCTGCTCGACCCCAGCGACATCACCCAGATCCGCGACGACATCGCCGAGAACCCCGACGTCTGGTCCGCCATCGACCAGCTCTGGCCGGTGCTCACCCCGCAGCGGCTCGTCGCCGACTTCCTCGCCGCGCCCGAGGAGTTCCTGCCCGCCGAGGACGCCGAGGCCGTACGCCGCCCGGTGACCCGGCGCTGGACGGTCGCGGACGTGCCGCTGCTCGACGAGGCCGCCGAACTCCTGGGCGACGACGACCGGCTGGCCCGGGAGCGCGCCGCGCGTGAGCGGGAGGAGCAGATCGCCTACGCGCGGGGCGTGCTGGAGGTGTCGTACGCCTCCCGGACCTACGAGTTCGAGGACAAGGAGGACAGCGACCCCGACGGCAGCGAGGTGCTGTCCGCACACGACGTCATCGACGCCGAGCGGTTCGCCGAGCGGCACGAGGAGGACGACCACCGCAGCGCCGCCGAGCGCGCGGCGGCCGACCGCACCTGGGCGTTCGGGCACATCATCGTCGACGAGGCGCAGGAGCTTTCGCCGATGGCGTGGCGGCTGCTGATGCGGCGCAGCCCGACCCGCTCGATGACCCTGGTGGGCGACCCCGCACAGACGGCGGAGGCGGCCGGTGTCGGCTCCTGGGCGGGCATCCTCGACCCGTACATCGAGGACCGCTGGGTGCACACCCGGCTGGGCGTCAACTACCGCACCCCGGCCGAGATCATGGACGCGGCGGCGGCCGTGGTCCGCGCCGAGCACCCGGAGTTCGAGCCCCCGAGCTCGGTCCGCTCCACGGGTGTACGGCCGTGGGCGCGGGCCGCCGACGACCTCCCGGGCGCGGTCGCCAAGGCGGTCGAGGAGCTCACGCCGGCCGAGGGGCGGCTCGCGGTGATCGCGCCGCGCGACCTTCACCGCGGCCTCGCGGCCCGGCTGGACGGGGTGACGGCGGGCGCCGAACCCGACCTCACCCGGACGGTCGTCCTCCTCGACCCGCGCCAGGCCAAGGGGCTGGAGTTCGACTCCGTCCTGGTGGTCGAGCCCGGCCGGTACGGCACCAGCGACCTGTACGTGGCCCTGACCCGGGCCACCCAGCGGCTCGGCGTGCTGCACACCGGGGAGCTGCCGAAGGCCCTGGCCGAACACTTCGGGTAGCCCGGCAGGCACGGGCTCTCCGACGCCCTGCGGGACCTGAGGCCGCCTGTCACAGCAGCGACCTCGGATCCCGCAGGGCGTGCCACAGCCCGGCCGCGAGCGGTACGACCGTCAGGGCGAAGAAGATCCAGAACACGAACTCGGCGCCGGGCGTCAGGCCGTAGGTGGTGCCGTCCTCCCATTCGCAGTAGGCCCGCGGCGGAAACGGCGTGGAGACCCCCCAGGCCCTTCCGCCCCCGAGGAAGCCCTCCCGCATCGGCTCGGCGGGACAGGGCGCGGTCTCCGGGAACAGCACGGGATCGTCCGCCGTCATGATCACGACCCAGGTGACGGCACCGCACGGCACCGCCCAGAACACCGCGGTCCGCACCCACAGCGGCAGCAGCGGATGCGCCAGCAGCCCGCGCAGCGCGACCAGGATCACCACGAGCCCGACGAAGACGGGAAGCAGCGTCATGAGGCCGCCGCGTTCCTCCGCGCGCGGAACTCGGTCGCGTAGCCCGCGCTGATGGCGAGCCCGGCGGCGGACAGGGCGCAGGACATGCTCGCCCAGTTCATCCACAGGTAGGAGGGATCGGCGGTGTAGAGGCTGCCGTCCTGGCGTACGCAGTCGAAGCGCAACGGCAGGTACGACGCCCGGTGGTGGGACAGGCCCACGGTCGTCTCCCGGTCGAAGCCGTCGAGGCAGGCCCGGGCCGGGACCGAGGACGCGCCTTCGCCGAACTCCCACTCCGATTCCAGCACGGCGAAGAACCCCAGGGAGTAGACGGACACGGCCGCCCAGGCGAACATCGTCGCCGCGCGGCGCAGCAGCAGTGGCAGCCAGGGTTCGGGGCGGCCGGGAAACGCCATGGCGACGACTCCCGCGGCCGCGACCAGCGCGCCGAGGGCACAGATGACGGAGATGCCCAGTCCGATCAGCACGCCGTGACCCCATCCCGCGCGGGCGGACCCCCACGGCCCGGTGGGGTGGCACGGCGCATGCCGCCACCCCACCAGGGCCCGACGGGACGGGCTGTGGCGGAAGCCACACCTCCCGTCACAGAGGTGTCACA
>NZ_JBHUQX010000389.1:0-8959 GCF_042674225.1 Streptomyces sp. NPDC056948 | reverse complement strand
GACGGCACGACCTGCGATCGGAGGCTGTGTCCCATGCACCTCGTGGCTTCCGCTGCCGACTGCGAGAATGGTGGCCGCAGCAGGCGAGGGGATGGGGAAAGGCGACCGTACCGGAGAACCGAGCGGGAAGACCCTCGACGGAGGACCACGGCGAGCGCGGCGGGGGACCCGCGTCGGTGACGATCGCTTACATCGCCGAGTCCGCGGGCGTCTCCGTACCCACCGTGTCGAAGGTGCTCAACGGCCGGTCGGGGGTGTCGGACGAGACCCGGGCCCGTGTCGAGGAACTGATCCATCAGTACGGTTACCGCGAGCCCCCGAAGAGCCGGAGCAACCTGGTGGAGCTCGTGTTCCGCGAGCTGGAGAGCATGTGGGCCGTGGAGATCATCCGCGGTGTCGAGCGGGTGGCCCGCAGGGACCGGATCGGTGTGCTGGTGTCGGAGTTCGGGCTCCATGACACGGTGGGCATGTCCGTCGACGACACGGT
Source organism: Streptomyces sp. NPDC056948 (assembly GCF_042674225.1). Taxonomy (NCBI): domain Bacteria; kingdom Bacillati; phylum Actinomycetota; class Actinomycetes; order Kitasatosporales; family Streptomycetaceae; genus Streptomyces; species Streptomyces sp. NPDC056948. Next base: position 8,472 of record NZ_JBHUQX010000389.1, on the reverse strand, counting down.
CGGCCGGCGCCCTCGATGCGTCCTGTCGGTCGCGCGGCTCTCGGAGGCCGAGCGGGAGCAACTGGCGGCCAAGGGCATCCCGTTCGTCGTCTTCGACCCGATCGACGAGCTGCCCGACGACGTGCCGTTCGTGGGTGCCACGAACTGGAGGGGCGGGCAGTCCGCGACCCGGCATCTGGTCGGGCTGGGGCACCGGCGCATCGCCGTGATCAGCGGGCCTGATCACCCCTTCTGCCTCGCCCGGCTGTCCGGCTACTCGTCCGCTCTCGCGGAAGCCGGACTGCCCGTGGAGCCCGGCCTGGTGGTGAAGACCCAGCTCACGCGCGAGCACGGGTACGCCGCGGCGCGGGAGCTGCTGTCCCGCGCCGATCGCCCCACCGCCGTGTTCACCGCCAACGACATGCAGGCGCTCGGTGTCTACCAGGCCGCGCGCGAGCTGGGCCTGCGCATCCCGCACGATCTCAGCGTGGTGGGTTTCGATGACGTACCGGCCGTGGCCTGGATGGATCCGCCTTTGACCACGGTCCATCAGCCGCTGGCCGAGATGGCGACGGCCGCCACCGAGCTGGCTCTGGCGCTCGGGCGGGGTGAGCAGGTGCCGCAGGTGGGGCTGGAGATCGCCACCACGCTGGCCGTCCGGGAGAGCACGGCGCCGCCGAAAGAGGAGTGAGGCGGCGCGCGGAGACGCCGGTGCACTGGTTGCCCGGGACGTGGGCAACCAGGGCGAGGGGCCTGTCGGTCAGGATTCCTTGACAGCCGTACCGGTGACCGAGTCTCCGGACTTCGTGACCTTGTACTTCACCTTGGCCCCACTGTGGAAGTGGAAGGTCAGCGTCGCCGGTTCGCCGTCACGCAGTGCCTTGAGGAATTCCGGGGTCAGGATGATCGTCCCGTTCCGGTAGTCCGGCGAGAAGGCCGCGTTGAACTCCTGGTACGGAGTCCAGCCGGTCTGGCCGGCGTTGGTGCCGTCGGCGTACGTGGCGTGCATGGTCGCCAGATCGTCTCCCTGGTACTTCGTGGGAAGGGTGAACTTCGCGGCCGTGCCCGTAGCGTCCGACAGCACCGGAGTGTCGTAGGTGACCACGTCGATCTGCCACGGCAGGCCCTTGGAGAACCGGGCCTGGAGCGTCGCGTTGACCCCGTGGTCGCGGTCGCCGGTCAGCCGGGTCAGGGCCGCTGCCGTCAGAGTCAGCCGATCCTCGAAGACGGTGTAGTCCCGGCCCTCGGCCAGCTTGGTGTCGCCGTGCCACAGCCCCCGGAACTTGGTGCCGTTCGGGTCGAGTGTGAGCGACTGGGCCGTGATCCGGCTCGACTTCGCCACGAAGACCTTGTCGAAGGAGGCGGTTCCCGAGCGGGTGGTCCAGCTCGACTTGATCCAGGCGAAGAGGGCGGGGTCGCGCGACTTCAGGGTCTCCCGGTTCAGGTAGGCGAAGCCGGGGTCCCACAGGGCGGTGGTGACACCGGCGACGCGCGCCAGGTGTCCGACGTGCTCGTAGTACTTCAGCGCCTCGCCCCGCTCGATGCGGGAGGGGTGGTTGTCGTCGGGATAGGCGAGCAGGCCGTACTCGCCGAGGTAGACGGGGATGCCCTTGGCGACGAAGGTGTTGTGCATGCGGGCGAAGGCGTCGTACGCGTCGTTGCGGGCGTCATCGCCGTACCGGGTGCCGCCGGCGATGTTCACGCTGAACGGGTACCAGCTGTAGTAGTGCACGGTGGCGACCAGGTTCCTGTCGCGCAGCCCGCTGATCGTGGTGTACAGGTCGTCCATGAGGCCCTGGGAGGGGGTGCCGACCTGGGTGGTCAGAACGAGCAGGCGGTCCTTGTTCCCGCCGCCCGAAGCGCGGACGATTCTGTGGAACGAGGTGTTCAGCTCGTCCATGAACTGGGTCTTCTGCGCGGCCGTTGCGTCGTCGAAGGTCGGTTCGTTGACGCCTTCCAGGAGCAGGGTGCGCGGCTCGTCCCGGAACGCCGCGGAGATCTGGGTCCACAGGGCGTTGAAGCGGGCGACCACGTTGTCGTGGTTGGTGGCGATCTTCGAAATCCACTGCCATGAGTCGTGGTGGACGTTGAGCACGACGTAGAGGTTCTCGGCCTGTGCCCAGTCGACCACCTGCCTGACGCGGCTCATGTACGCGGCGTCGAAGGTGTAGGGCGCGGTGGCGGAATGGTGGTCATTCCAGGTCACCGGGATGCGGACGCTCCGGAAGCCCTGCGCCCGAATGGTCCGGAACAGCTCCCTGGTGGCCTTGGGGTTGCCCCAGGACGTCTCGTCCGGAATCGCGTCCAGGGTGTTGCCCAGGTTCCAGCTGGGCTGCATCGCGGCGACGGCGTCCGTGGCACGGTGCGGAACTCTGACCGTGGATCCTGTCTGCTGTGCGGTGCCGCCGGGCGCGGCGAGCGCGGTACTGCCGGCCATTCCCAGGATGACGAGGAGCGCCATCAGCAGGCCGGCCATGCGTCTGCGGCTGCGGTGGTGTGCGGGTTGTCGTATGTCCTTCATGTGTTGTCCCTTTCGGTCGGTCGTGCCTTTCGGAGGGTGGGTTCAGCGGTCGAGGGGCTCGTAGTCGAACCAGTCGAAGTGGACGGTGCCTGCCGCGGCGTACATGCCGATGACCCGACCGGTGAAGCCGCCGGCGACCTCGGTCGACAGGTAGCGGCCGTCGAGGGTCGCGAGCTCGGTGAAGGTGCCGTCGGGCTGCTCGGTGCCGAGGGAGACGACATCGGGTCCGGTGCACGGCCCGTGTGGAGACGGCGGTTCCGTGATCGTGACGGCAAGGACCACAGGCCCGGCGGGCACGGACCGCGCGGCCACGACCGTGCGCAGGGAGCCGACGCGCGCGACCACCCGCACCCGCGTGCCGGACACCTCGATCGCGTAGTGGTGCCGCTCGTCGAGCCGAACGGCGAGGCCGCCGCGCCCCTGCCCCGGGTCGACCAGGGTGCGTGCCCGGCAGGAGAGGTGCTGCTGGCGCCGGCCGGTGAACACCACGTCGGGCTCGTCCAGGGAGCCGCCCCGCGCGCGGAGCGTCAGCCACCCGGGGCGCTCCTTGGTGGTGCAGTGTTCGGCGGGCCGGTCGCGTACGGAGATCCAGGACGGCCGCAGCTCGCTGAACTCGAAGTCGTCCCGGTGCTCCTCGACAGGGCTGGGGGAGAGCGGCCACGGGAGCTCGGGCAGGTCCAGTGCGACCTCGCCGACGACCGGCCAGTCGTCCTCCCAGGTCACGGGAGCGAGGAAGGTCTCCCGGCCGAGCACGTGCCAGCCCGGCGTGCCGCCGCCCGGCCGGACGCCGAGCAGCACCATCCACCAGGAGCCGTCGGGGCCTTGGACCAGATCGGCGTGCCCGGTGTTCTGGACGGGGTGGTCGGTGCCCCGGTGGGTGAGGATCGGGTTGGCCGGGCACGGCTCGAACGGGCCGGTCGGCGTACGGCCGCGGGCGATCGAGACACCGTGGCCGCGCTCGGTGCCGCCCTCGGCGATGAGCAGGTACCAGTGGTCGCCGATCCGGTACAGGTGCGGCGCCTCCGGGGCCTTGGCGCCTGGCCCGCCGGACCAGAGCCTGTGCGGTGTTCCGTACGTCTGCCCGGTGGACGGGTCGAGACGGACCTGCGAGACCCCGGCGACCGTGCACCAGCAGGTGCCGTCCTCGTCCCAGACCAGGTCGGGATCGATGCCGGGGACACCCGGCGCCCAGATGGGTTCCGACCACGGTCCGGCGGGGTCGGTGGCCGTGACGATCAGATTGCCGCCGCCCTCGCTGCAGTTGGTGACGATCAGCCAGAAGCGTCCGTCGTGGTGGCGCAGGGTGGGTGCGTAGATGCCGCCCGAGGACGGCATGGAGGCCGGTAGACGCAACTGCTCCGGCCGGTCCAGGACGTTGCCGATCTGCCGCCAGTGCACCAGGTCACGGCTGTGGAAGATGGGTAGGCCGGGGAAGTACTCGAAGCTGGAGCAGGCGAGGTAGTAGTCGTCGCCGACACGGCAGATGCTCGGGTCGGGGTGGAACCCGGGGAGCACGGGGTTGGTGGCGCGGGCGGGCGGGTTCTGGGCGGGCACCCTCGGTCGTCCTTTCGTCGGGTGGGCGGCAGGTCGGCGCTCAGGGAGCGTCCGGTTCCGTGCGGGTGATGCGGAGCAGCGCCGCGGAGGGCGCGGTGGGCAGGGTCACGAGGGATACCAGCTCTGTCCGGTGCCGAAGCGGTGCTGGGTGAGTGCCGGCCTGTCCGCGAGCATGCCGTGGGTGTAGGCGGCGAGCGTTTCGGCGCCTACGGCGCGCAGGGACTCGCTCCAGACGGTGCCGTCCGAGCCGTCCGACAGGGTGATCCGCTGATCCGTCCGCAGCGGCCGGTGCTCCTCGACGCGGATGCCCAGTGCCTCGCGCAGCGGCTCGGCCGGATAGCCGCCGAGGCGGGCGTGCATACGGTCGTCGACGAATCCGGCCGCGTGCTGCACGAGGAGTCTCCCGCCGCCGGCGACGTATCGGCGCAGGTTCTCGGCACCCTTGTCGGACAGCAGGAACAGGGAGGGTGCGATGACCAGCCGGTAGCGGCTCAACTCGTGCTCGGGGTGGGCGAAGTCGACCGTGACGCCCGCGTCCCACAGCGCCCGGTGGGCCTCGGCGAGCGGCGCGTGGTGGTCGAGGCGGGCGGAGGGCAGACCGTCCGCCTCGAGCGCCCACATGGCGTCCGGGTCGTCGAGGACGGCCACGGAAGCGGTGACGGTCGATCCCGCCAGCTCCCCGAGCGCGGCGACCGCTTCGCCGGTCTGTGTGACCTCGCGGAAGACACGGCTGTCGGGCCCCGCGTGCGGGAGCATCGCCGAGTGCCAGGTCTCGGCACCGGCCCGGGACTGCCGCCACTGGAAGAACAGGGCACCCTCGGAACCGCGCGCGATGTGGCCGAGGCTGTGGCGCAGAATCTCCCCGGGTTCCTTGCCGATCATCTGACCGCCGTCGTAGACGGAGCTGGTGCCTTGCTCCATCAGCAGCCATGGACGGCCGTCGGCCAGGGAGCGGGAGCGGTCGGCGTAGAAGGCGACGTGGGCGGCGGAGTCCAGGCCCGGTTCGGACGGATATTGGTCGGAGCTGACGCTGTCGAGTAAACGGGCGAACGCCCACAGATTGAGCCGCAGGCAGTAGGGCAGCATCAGGTTCGTCGTCACCGGGCGGTCGCTGTGCTCGCGGATCGCATCGCGCTGCTCGCAGTAGGCGGCGATGATCTCGTCGCCCCAGAAGCGGTGGAAGTCGACTGTCTGGCCAGGGTTCTTGTGGTACTGCGTCGCACGCGGCGGCAGCACCCCTGCTCCCAGGAGGTGTAGCGCTGGCTCCAGAAGGCCGTGCCCACGCCTCGTTGAGCGCGTCCAGCGAGCCGTACCTGGCGGGCAGCCACACCCGGAACGCGGCCGCCGCATGGTCGCACCAGCAGAGCGTGCCGTACTCGTTGTGCACGTGCCACAGCGCGAGCGCCGGGTGGTCGCCGTACCGCTCGGCCAGCGCGGAGGCGATCCGGCGAGCCGCGCTGCGGTAGGCGGGCGAGGCGAGGCAGTAGGTGTCGCGGCTGCCGTGGACGAGCCGAGTGCCGTCGGACCTGACCGCCAGTGCCTCGGGGTGGGCCAGGGTGAACCACGGCGGAGGGGAGGCCGTCGGGGTGGCGAGGTCGACGGCCACGCCGTTCGCGTGCAGGCGTTCGATGTGGGCGTCGAGCCAGAAGAAGTCGTAGCGTCCTTGCTCGGGTTCGAGCAGGGCCCAGGAGAAGACTCCGAGGGTGGCCAGGTTGACCCTGGCCCGGCACATGAGTTCGTCGTCCTCCTTCCAGACCGGCTCGTCCCACTGCTCGGGGTTGCAGTAGCCGCCGAAGGCGAGGCCGCCCAGGCGGTCGGTGATACTGCGTGCCGTAATGACGGTTCCTCAGGTGTGGAGAGTCGCCGGGTGATCTGACGTGCCGTCAAGGTGGGTGTGGTCGACCGCTGTGCGGCGTCGGGCCGAGTCGAACCGCCCTGGAGGAAAACGTTGAACGACGGACCTGCCCGGTGCACCTGAGGCCCGGGGTAGATGTGGTCGATCACGGGGTAGCGGCACTCGGGGTCGAAGCCGTGCGGGCGCCACAGCAGCCCGTAGACGGGGGTCCTGCCGTCGGCGGCGGTGGCGCGGAACCGCTCGGGCGGGGCCCAGCCGAGGGCCTCGAGCCCGGCGGTGTCCGGGGCCTCCAGCTCGACGAGAACCTGCCCCGTCCCCGCCGACCACCCGCGTACGGGGCGGGACGGCGGGCGTGGAGAGACGGTCGACCAGGTAACCGCCCTCCGGCGGACTGACGGCGTCATGGTCGTGGTCGGCGTCGGTGAGCCGGGTCATGTCGCGGGGTCCTTTCCGGGTCGGCGGAGTTCGGCCACGGCCGTGCCGTGGATCCGTCGATCGAGCGCTGCCACCGCCCACGGGACACTGTGCCGCCACGGCACACTCAAGCCCTTTGTGGCTCGTGGCACGAACCGTTTCGACGTAGCTCTTGACCATGCCGCCACGGCACGGTGTGGACTGCACATATGGCCTGGAGCACTCGAGAGATCGCCGAACTCGCCGGCACCAGTCTGCGGGCGGTCCGGCACTACCACGAGGTCGGACTGCTGGCGGAGCCCGAGCGTCGCGCCAACGGCTACAAGCGGTACGGCGTCGCGCATCTGGTCCGGCTGCTGCGCATCAAACGCCTCACCGACCTCGGGTTCTCGCTGTCCCAGATCGCCGCCATGGGCGACGTCGACAACCACCCGGAAGATGCCCTGCGCACCCTCGACGCCGAACTCGCGGCCATCATTCGAACGCCTCCAGCGCGTCCGTGTCGAACTCGGCCTGATCCTGCGCCAGTCGTTGCCCGCCGACCTGCCGCCCGAGTTCGCCCCGGCCGCCCGGGCAGGGATGTCCGAGTCCGACCGGTCCCTGTTCCTGGTGATGACGCGGGTCCTCGGCCCGGCCGCTCGGCAGGCCTGGGCGGACATGATGGGGAACCAAACCGACGGCCCCGTGAGCAAGGAGTTCGAGGCACTGCCCGCCGACGCCGACGAGCGGACCCGCCAGGGCATCGCCGAGCGCCTGGTGCCCTACGCCCGAGAGGCGTTCGACGAGCACCCGGACCTGCGCGCCCCGGCCACCGACGCCCCGCACGGCGAGGCCTTCGCCAAGAAGACGATCGGGAAGGCCCTCAGAGACCTGTACAACCCCGCACAGCTCGACGTCCTGCGGCGGGTCAACACACTGCTCGGCACGGACGCCGAGGCCGGACAGCCGTAGCTGCCCCGCCTTGGTCAGACAGGCAGGACGAAAGGAGGGTGCGCGCCGTTGAGGAAGTAGTCGCCGACGTCGCGGAGCCGGTGGGTGACGGGCTCGTACAGGGTGTGGGTCCGGGCATTGCGCCAGAAGCGGTCGAAGCCCAGCCGTGCGGACGCGGAGCGGGCGCCGATGATGTCGAGGGCGCGGGCGGTGGTCTCCTGCACGGCCTTGGACGCGGCGGCTTCGGCCATGGCGACGAGCACGGAGATCTCCGCGTACTCCTCGTAGGCGAGGTCCTCGCCGCGCGCCAGCCCGTCGCGCAGGGCATCCCGGGCCTGGTCGGCGAGTGCGGACGCGGAGCGGGTGAGCACGGTGAGCTCCCCGTACGCGGTCAGCACCTGCGGGTCCTGCGGCGAGCCGACCGGCCAGTCCGGGTGCCAGTGGGAGTGGCCGGTCCTGCTGTACTCACGGGCTTCGGCGAGCACGCCCTCGGCCATGCCGAGCCGGAGCTGCACCGAAAGAAGACGTCCGACCGGTGACACCAGAGCGGTCAGGGGCGACAGGACGTCCTCGTCCGCGGCCAGGGAGCCCAGCACATCGTCGGCGGAGACCCGTACGGCGTCGAACTCCGCGCTTCCGCCTGCCGCGAGCCGTTGCCCGAAGGGGTCGGCGTCGCCGTCGATCACCACGCCCTGGAGGGCGGGATCGATCACGACGGCGAGCGGCTCGCCGGTGTCGGCCCGTACGGCCCGCACGGCGAGGCGGTCGGCGACCAGGACGCCGGCGGCGTAGTTCTGCCGGCCGTTCAGCACATACCCCTGCGCGTTCCTGGCGAGCGCCAGAGCGGGTTCCTGCCGCGCCAGACCACCGCCCCAACACCACTGCTCCGCTGCGGAGCGCAGTTCCAGCCGGGCGGCGACAGCGGGGTCCGTGAAGAACCGGGCGCTCCACGACATGAAGTAGTGACAGCCGAGCAGTTGGCCGATCGCACCGTCGGCCGCCGCGATCTCCCGGACCACGGCGTACGCCGTGGGCCAGTCCGCACCGCCGCCCCCGAGCCCGGCCGGTATCAGGAGGGTCAGCAGGCCCGACTCGCGCAGCCGGGACACCTCGTCGAACGGGGGCTTGCCTGCGTGGTCCCTGGCCACCGCGTCCGTGGCCAGGTCGTCCGCCGTCTCACGGGCCACGCGCAGCCAGTGCGCACGGCCGGGCCCGGTCC
>NZ_JBHUQX010000388.1:0-8978 GCF_042674225.1 Streptomyces sp. NPDC056948 | reverse complement strand
GGTAGCCGATGTGCAGGGCCGCGGCCTCCGCGTCGTCCAGGGCGTCCGGCGCGGGCAGCAGGGCGGCGGCATCGGCGACGGCGTACTCGGCGAAGCCGCCGTGCGGCAGCGCCGGGTTGGCGATCACCCGGCGGCCGTCCTCGGTCTCGCCGCAGATCTCGACGCCAGGGGTGAAGGGCAGTGGCGGCCTGACCTGGTACTGGCCCCGGCACAGCAGGGCGTCGGGGAAGTTGATGTTCGCTGCGCGCACCTTCAGCAGGACCTGGCCGTCGCCGGGCACCGGCCGCGCCACGTCGGCCAGGCGCAACACCTCGCTCGGCTCGCCGTTCTCGTGCACTTGCCATGCCTGCATGCGGGGCCTCCACGGGACTGCTTCGTCTGACCGGGGTCGCTTCGCATACTAAGCGGTCGCTTGCCGATCAGGGAACCGTCTCCGCGGCAAGAGTGCCGCCAAGAGGTATCTCGTGCGTCACGCACCCTTGGGCCGCGCCCTCACATGCATCCGCTCCCCCTGCGGTCCGAACAGGCTGAGGAACTCCACGGGCCCCTCCCCCGTCGACCCGAACCAGTGCGGAACGCGCGTGTCGAACTCGGCGGCCTCGCCCGCCGTGAGTACCACATCGTGCTCGCCCAGCACGATGCGCAGCTTCCCGGACAGTACGTACAACCACTCGTAGCCCTCGTGCGTGCGCGGGTCCGGCTCCTGCCTGCGCTGGGGCTCCAGCACCTTGTAGGCCTGGAGGCCGCCGGGCTGGCGGGTGAGCGGCCAGTGCGTACGGCCGCCCATCTTGATCGGCTTCGACCGCACGCGCGGGTCACCCGTCGGCGGGACACCGACCAGCTCGTCCAGGGCCACCTGGTGAGCGCGCGCGATCGGCAGCAGAAGTTCCAGACTGGGCTTACGCAGTCCGGACTCCAGCCGCGACAGGGTGCTGACGGAGATGCCGGTGGTCTCGGAGAGCGCCGCCAGGGTCACCTCCCGCTCCTTCCGCATCTGCCGCAGCCGGGGGCCGACGCCCGCGAGTACCTCGTCCGTGGTCATGGTCGTATTGCAGGTTCGGCAAACATGTTTGTCAATCCCGCGGGGCCGGGGCGACGCTCGGCAGTGGAGGTGGTCACATGACCGAGAAGTACGCAGTCGTGGTCGTCGGCGGCGGTGCCGCGGGCCTGTCCGCGGCGTTGGTGCTGGGCCGGGCCCGGCAGCGCACGCTGGTCGTCGACGCGGGCGAGCCGCGCAACGCGCCCGCCGCGCACATGCAGGGCTTTCTGACACGGGACGGCATGCCGCCCGCCGAGTTCCTCGCCGTCGGCCGGGAGGAGATCGCGCGCTACGGCGTGGAGCTCGTGCGGGACCGGGTGGTGGAGGTGGAGCGGGGCCACGCCGTGGAGCGGGGCGAGGACTTCGCCGTGGTGCTGGCCGGCGGGCGGACCGTGCGCGCCCGGCGGCTGGTCGTCGCGACCGGGCTGAAGGACGAACTGCCGGCGGTCCCCGGGCTGGCCGAGCGGTTCGGCCGGGACGTGCTGCACTGCCCGTTCTGCCACGGCTGGGAGGTGCGCGACCAGCCGTTCGGCGTGCTGGGGACGTCCCCGAAGAGCGTGCACCAGGCGCTGATGGTGTCCCAGTGGTCGAAGGACGTGCGGTTCTTCCTGCACTCCGTCGCCGAGGAGGAGCTGTCCGACGACGATCTGCGCCGGCTCGCCGCGGCCGGGGTCGACGTGGTGCCCGGCGAGGTCACGGGCCTGGTGGTCGAGGACGACCGGCTCACCGGCGTCCGGCTGGCCGACGGGACGACGCACGCCCGCTCCGTGCTGTTCGTCGCCCCGCACGCCGTCCCGCAGACCGGCCTGCTGGAACAGCTCGGCGCCGAGCTGCGGGAGACGCCCTTCGGTGCGTACCCGGTGATCGACCCGACGGGCCTGACGACCGTGCCCGGAGTGTGGGCCGCGGGCAACGCGATCGGCTTCGCCGAGCAGGTCGTGCACGCGGCGAGCGGCGGCTACCGGGCGGCGTCCGCGATCGTCGGGGATCTGCTGATGACGGACCTGGACGCGGCCCGGGTGTAGAGGGGCCGCCTCCGGTGCACCATGGCTGCATGCTGCTGCACCGGCTGGCCCGAGTGTCCCAGGAGGTCGCCGCCACCTCGGCGCGGTCCCGGAAGACGGCCCTGCTCGCGGAGCTGTTCCGGGACGCGGAGGCGGACGACGTGCCGATCGTCATCCCGTATCTGGCGGGACGGCTGCCGCAGGGCCGGATCGGCGTCGGCTGGAAGGCGCTGAGCCGCCCGGTCGCCCCGGCGGCCGAGCCGGGTCTGACCGTGCGGGAGGTGGACGCCCGGCTCGCGGAGCTGAGCAAGGTGTCCGGCCCCGGGTCCCAAGCGGAACGGGCCCGTCTTGTCGGGGAGTTGATGGGCGCGGCCACCGAGGACGAGCAGCGGTTCCTGCTCGGGCTGCTCACCGGCGAGGTGCGGCAGGGCGCGCTGGACGCCGTCGCGGTCGAGGGCCTGGCCCAGGCGACCGGGGCGCCCCCGGCGGACGTACGGCGGGCGGTGATGCTCGCGGGCTCCCTCCAGACGGTGGCCGAGGCCCTGCTCGCGGACGGCCCCGCCGCCCTGGACCGGTTCCGCCTCACGGTCGGCCGCCCGGTCTGGCCGATGCTGGCGCACAGCGCCTCCTCGGTCGCCGAGGCGGTGGCCAAGCTCGGCGCCTGCGCGGTCGAGGAGAAACTGGACGGCATCCGCGTCCAGGTGCACCGGGACGGCGACACGGTGCGGCTCTACACCCGCACCCTCGACGACATCACCGACCGCCTGCCCGAAGTGACGGCCGCCGCGCTGGAGTTGCGGGGCGAGCGGTTCATCCTGGACGGGGAGGTGATCTCCTTCGACGAGGGCGGGCGCCCCCGCTCGTTCCAGGAGACCGCGGGGCGCGTCGGCTCCCGCTCGGACGTGGCGACGGCCGCCCGCGCGGTCCCCGTCTCCCCCGTCTTCTTCGACGCGCTCTCCGTCGACGGCCGCGACCTGCTCGACCTGCCGTTCGCCGAGCGGCACACGGAGCTGGCCCGGCTGGTCCCCGAGCCGATGCGGGTGCGGCGCACGACGATGTCCGGCCCGGACGACGTGGGCACGGCGGAGGAGTTCCTCGCCGAGACCCTGAAGCGAGGCCACGAGGGCGTCGTCGTCAAGGCGCTGGACGCCTCCTACAGTGCGGGCCGGCGCGGCGCGTCCTGGCTGAAGGTCAAGCCCGTCCACACGCTCGACCTGGTGGTGCTGGCCGCCGAGTGGGGCCACGGCCGCCGCACCGGCAAGCTCTCCAACCTCCACCTCGGCGCCCGCACCGCCGACGGCGGCCTCGCCATGCTCGGCAAGACCTTCAAGGGCATGACCGACGCCCTGCTCACCTGGCAGACCGAACGGCTCCGGCAGCTCGCCGTCGACGACGACGGACACGTCGTGACCGTACGCCCGGAACTCGTCGTCGAGATCGCCTACGACGGCCTGCAACGCTCCACCCGCTACCCGGCCGGCGTCACCCTCCGCTTCGCCCGCGTGATCCGCTACCGGGAGGACAAGCGCCCGGAGGACGCCGACACGGTGGAGACACTGCTGGCCGCGCATCCGCAGGTGCACCCGTGAAGCGCAGCGCGGGCCTGCTGCTCTTCCACCACACCGACGACGGCCCGGAGGTGCTGCTCGGCCATATGGGCGGCCCGTTCTTCGCCCGGCGCGACGCCGGGGCGTGGACCGTCCCCAAGGGCGAGTACGAGCCCGACGAGTCCGCCTGGGCGGCCGCCCGCCGCGAGTTCGAGGAGGAACTGGGGCTGCCCCCGCCCGACGGCGAGGCCATCGACCTGGGCGAGGTCCGGCAGACCAACGGCAAGATCGTCACAGCGTGGGCGATCGCGGCCGACCTCGACCCGGCGACGATCACGCCCGGCACGTTCCGGATGGAGTGGCCTCCGAGGTCGGGAGAGCTCCAGGAGTTCCCCGAGCTGGACCGGGTGGCGTGGTTCACCCTCGACCGGGCCCGCGAGGTGATCGTCAAGGCGCAGGCGGCGTTTCTCGACCGCCTGGCGGAGCACTCGCCCTGAGGAGACGCTCCCGCGTTGCGGTCCCCTCCGCCGCGCGGGAAGGTCGAGACACAGCCCGCACCGAGGGAGGTCAGCCATGCCCATCGCAACGGTGAACCCGGCGAACGGCGAGACGCTCAAGACGTACGAGGCCATGGGCGAGGAGGAGATCGAGCGCCGGCTCCAGCTCGCCGAGGCCACCTTCCGCACGTACCGGACGTCGGCGTTCGCCGAGCGTGCCCGGCTGCTGAACAAGGCCGCCGACCTCCTCGAGGAGGATCAGCAGGACATCGCCCGCGTGATGACCACCGAGATGGGCAAGCCGATCAAGCAGGCCCGGGCCGAGGCCGCGAAGTGCGCCAAGGCGATGCGCTGGTACGCCGAGCACGCCGAGGAGCTGCTCGCCGACGAGGAACCCGCCGACGCCGACGTGAAGGACTCGGGCGCCTCACGCGTACGCGTGCGCTACCGGCCGCTGGGTCCGGTGCTGGCGGTGATGCCGTGGAACTTCCCGCTGTGGCAGGTGATCCGCTTCGCCGCGCCCGCCCTGATGGCGGGGAACGTGGGCCTGCTCAAGCACGCCTCGAACGTCCCGCAGACCGCCCTCTACCTGGAGGACCTGTTCCACCGGGCGGGCTTCACCGAGGGCTGTTTCCAGACCCTGCTGATCGGCTCCGGCGCGGTCGACGAGATCCTGCGCGACGAGCGGGTCAGGGCGGCCACGCTCACCGGCAGCGAGCCGGCGGGCCGCGCGGTCGCCTCCACCGCCGGGGATATGGTCAAGAAGACGGTGCTGGAGCTGGGCGGCAGCGACCCGTTCGTCGTCATGCCCTCCGCCGACATCGACCGGGCGGCGAAGGTCGCGGTGACCGCGCGGGTGCAGAACACCGGGCAGTCCTGCATCGCCGCCAAGCGCTTCATCGTGCACACGGATGTCTACGACGCCTTCGCCGAGCGTTTCGCCGAGGGCATGAGGGCCCTGAAGGTCGGCGACCCCACGGCCGAGGACACCGACGTCGGGCCGCTCTCCAGCGAGCAGGGACTGCGCGATGTGGAGGAACTGGTCGACGACGCGGTGCGCTTCGGTGCGGAGGTGCTGTGCGGTGGCGAACGGCCCGAGGGGCCCGGCTGGTACTACGCGCCGACGATCCTCACCGGCATCACCCGCGAGATGCGCATCCACCGGGAGGAGGCGTTCGGTCCGGTCGCCACGCTGTACCGCCCGGCCGACCTCGACGAGGCGGTTCTGATCGCGAACGACTCACCCTTCGGACTGAGTTCGAACGTGTGGACGCGGGACGACGCCGAGGTGGACCGGTTCGTGCGGGATCTGGAGGCGGGCGGTGTGTTCTTCAACGGGATGACGGCCTCCCATCCGGGGTTCCCGTTCGGCGGGGTGAAGCGGTCCGGGTACGGCCGTGAGCTGTCCGGGCACGGAATCCGGGAGTTCTGCAACATCACGACCGTTTGGCACGGTGCGTGAGTCTTGCGGGACTACGATCCCGTCTGTGAACCGCGAAGTGACTCTGCCGTTGATCGTCGACGACCACGGGACCTTGCAGGTGGCTGCGGCGGATGTCAGCAAGCTGTTGCGGACGTTGGGGGGCCGGTGGGTGCGGCTGGTGGAGGCCGGGGAGTCGGGCCTGGACGAGGACACGGTTGCCGCGCTGACGATCGAGCTCGCGAAGTTGGCCGATCGGATCGATGTGGCGTGTATCGCGCACAGCAGTGGGGGCGCGACCTAAGAGGGCAGATGGCCCAGCGTGGACCAGAACATCGCCTCGTAAAGCTGGAGCAGGCGGCCGTATCCGTGTGCCAGGGACTCGTTCAGTCGCCCGGTGTCCAGTCCCGCCTGTACCGCCGCCACGGCCTTCTCGTCCAGCTCGGGTGACGGCTCCGCGAAGAAGTCGAAGAAGGCGCAGGCCTCGTCCGTGAAGGCGTAGTGGGCCCGCAGGGCCTTGGCGATCGTCGCGCAATAGCCGCCCCACGCGGAGAAGTTGGCCGTCACTGCCAGGACGGCATCCGCCGGTGAGCCGTTCAGGGACAGCCAGGCGACGTACGCGGGGTAGGCCTGGCAGCCGGCGAGCGGCTCGTACGACGCCGCCGTCGCGTCGTCCACGCCGCACGCCTGCGCGAGCGAGGGCAACAGTTCTTCCGCCAGTGCCTCGCCCTCCGCGAGGCTCCGGAAGAAGGCCGCGGCCTCGGGGGCGGTGACGAGGGAACGCTCGGCCAGATGGAGGAACGCGCGGCGGTCCGCGGGGATCACCCAGGACTGTTCCAGGGCGAGGGCGGCGAGAGCGGTGCGCGGGGCCGTGCCGTGGGCGATCCGAGGGACCAACGGATTGGACCGCGGGTCAGGGGCGAGTCGGGTGGTGGTCGTCCGCAGCAGGTCCCGGGCCGTGCGCGTCATCGCGTCCTCCGTGGGTGCGTGTCCTTGGACAGGTCTGTCCCGAGCCTGGCACGGGGTCCCCGAAATGGAGCAGTCCGACGCGAACTCGGCGTCCCACCGGGTGATCGTGGGTGGACCACCCTCTGAGGTGAACCACCTTCTGACCGGAAGGCGAAGGGCCTTCCGGGAGGCGAAAGCAGGCACGGTTCATGGCGACTTTGTGCAGACCTTCGGTGTCCGTTCCAGAGCACGTGATCACGATGGAGGAGACGCTTGAGCTGGCGCGTGAGCGCCACGCCGATCACCCCCAACTGCCGCTTGCCCTCCGGCTGATCGAGAACACCGGCGTACGCACGCGGCACATCGTCCAGCCCATCGAGGAGACCCTGAAACACCCCGGTTTCGAGGACCGCAACAAGCTCTACGAGGCCGAGGCGAAGGCGCGGGTGCCCGCTGTCATCCAGGAGGCACTCGACCACGCCGAGCTGCTCACCACCGACGTGGACGTGATCATCTACGTGTCGTGCACGGGCTTCATGATGCCCTCGCTCACGGCATGGCTGATCAACGAGATGGGCTTCGACCCGACCACCCGGCAACTGCCCATAGCCCAGCTCGGCTGCGCGGCCGGCGGAGCGGCGATCAACCGGGCGCACGACTTCTGCACGGCCTACCCCGAGGCCAACGCGCTGATCGTGGCCTGCGAGTTCTGCTCGCTGTGCTACCAGCCCACCGACATCGGTGTCGGCTCGCTGCTGTCCAACGGCCTGTTCGGTGACGGTATCGCCGCCGCCGCGGTCCGCGGCCGGGGCGGCGAGGGCATCAGCCTGGAGCGCAACGGCTCGTACCTGATCCCGAAAACCGAAGAGTGGATCATGTACGACGTACGGGCCACCGGCTTCCACTTCCTGCTGGACAAGCGGGTCCCGGCCACCATGGAACCGCTCGCCCCGGCGCTGAAGGAGCTGGCAGGAGACCATGGCTGGGACGCCTCCGACCTGGACTTCTACATAGTCCACGCGGGCGGTCCCCGCATACTCGACGACCTCAGCACCTTCCTGAAGGTCGACCCGCACGCCTTCCGCTTCAGCCGGGCCACGCTCACCGAGTACGGCAACATCGCCAGCGGTGTCGTCCTTGACGCGCTGCGCCGGCTGTTCGAGGAGGGCGGCGCCCAGCACCGGGCACGCGGGCTGCTCGCCGGGTTCGGACCCGGCATCACCGCCGAGATGGCCGTGGGCCGCTGGCACCGCGCGGACGAGACGATGTGAGATGAGCGAAGAGACGATCACCGAAACGCTGCCCCCGGTCCGCGACTGGCCCGCGCTCGACCTGTCCGGCGCGGACTTCGACCCGGTCCTGCGGAAGCTCATGGACGAGGGCCCGGTCACCCGCGTCAAGCTGCCCAACGGCGAGGGCTGGGCCTGGCTGGTCACCCGCTACGACGACACCCGGATGGTGACCAACGACCCGCGCTTCAGCCGCGAGGCCGTCATGGACCGGCAGGTCACCCGGCTCGCCCCGCACTTCATCCCGGCCCGTGGCGCGGTCGGCTTCCTCGACCCGCCGGACCACACCCGGCTGCGCCGCAGTGTCGCCGCCGCGTTCACGGCGCGCGGGGTGGAGCGGGTGCGCGAGCGGTCCCGCCGCATGCTGGCGGAACTGGTCGACGAGATGCTCCAGGACGGACCGCCCGCCGACCTCACGGCGGCCGTGCTCAGCCCGTTCCCCATCGCGGTCATCTGCGAGCTGATGGGCGTCCCGGCCGCCGACCGGCAGGACATGCACTCCTGGACCCAGCTGATCCTGTCCTCCTCGCACGGCGCCGAGGTCAGCGAGAAGGCCAAGCAGGAGATGAGCTCCTACTTCGCCGATCTGATCGGCGTGCGCGAGGGCAGCAAGGGCGAGGACGTCGCGTCCCTGCTCGGCGCAGCCCTGGGCCGTGGCGAGATCACCCTGGAGGAAGGGGTGGGACTCGCGGTGCTCCTCCAGATCGGCGGCGAGGCGGTCACCAACAACAGCGGCCAGATGTTCTACGTCCTGCTGACCCGGCCCGACCTGGCCGACCGGCTGCGCGCCGAGCCGGAGATCCGCCCCCAGGCCATCGACGAACTGCTGCGCTGGATCCCCCACCGCAACGCGGTCGGGCTGTCGCGGATCGCCCTGGAGGACGTGGAGATCAAGGGCGTGACCATCCGGGCGGGCGACGCGATCTACGTGTCGTACCTGGCCGCGAACCGTGACCCCGACGTCTTCCCCGACCCGGAGACGATCGACTTCCTGCGCAGCCCCAACCCCCATGTGTCCTTCGGGTTCGGCCCCCACTACTGCCCGGGCGGCATGCTGGCCCGGCTGGAGTCGGAACTCCTTCTCGACGCGCTCCTCGACGGCGTTCCGGGCCTGCGGCTCGCCGTACCCGCCGAAGAGGTGCCCTTCAGGAAGGGCGCGCTGATCCGCGGGCCCGAGGCCCTGCCCGTGACGTGGTGAGCGGGCGATGACGACGACGGAAGGACTGCTCGTACC